>CAIMUD010000082.1 GCA_903844585.1 uncultured Actinomycetes bacterium
AAAACTCAGTAGATGTAGATCCTTTCATCAATATACAAGTCGGACAACAAATTTCGGATTTGGCCACGAGTAATGCCACTCCAATCATTGTTGGAGCGGTTCTTCAAAGTAATCAAGGACCGAAGAATGCATCAATTCTGTGGAATGCTCAAGGCGCTATAGATTCGATTTACATAAAAAGAGTTTTAACTCCATTTGGTGAGTACATTCCTATCCGTTCTCTAGCCGAAAAGATTTCCCCCTTAACTAAAGAGGTAGTTGATTTTGTTCCAGGAAAAGAGATTACGGTACACAAAATCGGCAAAATATTGGCCGCACCAGTTATCTGTTATGAGATTATTGATGATTCTGCGGTTCAATCAATTCTTCGAGAATCCAATTTCTTGTTGGTTCAAACCAATAATGCAACATTTGCTAGCAGCGCACAAAGCTTTCAGCAGTTGAATATATCGCGCATACGCGCCGTTGAAAATAATCGATGGGCATTGAGTATTTCTACAACAGGAATTTCTGCAATAATTGATAATTATGGGAATATTCAAGATATAACTGGGCAAAACACACCTGCTTTTGTTTTTGATGAAATTAAATTGATTTCGGAACGCTCTTTAGCTAATCGATTGGGAAGTTGGAGTTCAGTGGTGCTGATTTTGTTCTCAACCTTAATATATGCAAGAAAGCGCGTTAAGCATGAAAGATAGGGTGGTTTTGATGCCTACCTACAACGAAGCTGATTCAATTGTAGGAGTTATTTCAGAATTGAGTACATTAGATGTCGACATTATTGTTATAGATGATAATTCGCCAGATGGCACATCAGAGATAGTCAAAAAGATGCGATTCGATAACGTATCCGTCATTGATCATGGGTCAAAAAAGGGTATAGGACCGGCTTACATCAGTGGATTTAAAGTTGCTTTGAATAAAGGTTATTCAAAGATAGCCACAATGGATGCCGATGGTTCTCATCAGGTTCTCGATCTGCAACGAATGTTTATCGAAAGTGATTCATACGAAGTTGTTATGGGAGCAAGGTGGATAGAAGGTGGATCAGTAAGTAATTGGAAAGTGCATAGAATTCTAATTTCGAGATTCGGAACATGGTTTGCTGGTAGGTGTTTAGCCTTGCCATATAAGGATTTAACAGGTGGTTTACGAATTTATGACGCTAAAGCTATAAGTCAAATCAACTTAGAAACTATTTCCTCGAATGGGTATTGTTTTCAAATAGAGATGATCCGAGTTACTTCATTTATTAAAGCGTCCATCAAGGAAATTCCGATACATTTCATAGAACGTCGAAATGGTGTATCAAAAATGAGCAAGGTCATCGTGCTGGAAGCTTTTGCAAGAGTGAGCATCTGGGGTTTACAGCGTATATTTCGGCATAACGCCGATAAGTTACATTATGTAAAGTAACTTAAAACCTATTGAGCAAATTCAGATATCGGCGGGCAGGAACAAATCAGGTTCCTATCTCCAAATGCCCCATCTATTCGACCTGAGGTTGGCCAATATTTACCGCGCATCCCAATTATTTCTCCAGGAACGAAACCATCTAGAAGTTCTGGAAAAGCAGCGATTTCACGTGGGTATTTACGATCCCATTGACTTGAAATAACATCGCCAGCGGTGTGAGGTGCGTGAGCCAATGGTGAATCTTCATGTGAAATAACACCATTTTGTACATCCATAATCTCACCATGAATCGAGATCATGGCGGAGATAAATCTTTCAATTTCGGCAATATCTTCACTCTCCGTTGGTTCAACCATCAAGGTACCGGCTACCGGGAAACTCATTGTTGGAGCATGGAAACCATAGTCAATCAATCGTTTAGCTACATCATCGACTGTAACTCCAGATGATTTAGTAATTTCGCGAAGGTCTAAAATACATTCGTGCGCAACCCTTTTATTCTCACCTGTATACAAAACTGGATAGAACG
>CAIMUD010000083.1 GCA_903844585.1 uncultured Actinomycetes bacterium
TTGTTGTCTCTTCACAACCTCCAGCAATATTTGGAAGAAGTTCTTTACGTGTTGTGTGAAGAGTATTTACAAGATCGCAACCATCATCAAAAACTTGATGTGGTTCGATATCGAGCGCAGCATTAATATGTGAGTAGTAGCCATCACGATCAACGGCGTTGCGAGCAAAAACTGAAATTCCAAATTCATGAACAAGAGCTGCCGCGGTGTCATCTTGTGTCGAAAGTGGATTAGATGCACAAAGCGCGATATCGGCTCCGCCAGCTTTAAGAACGCGCATAAGGTTTGCTGTCTCAGTTGTGACGTGCATACATGCTGCTATACGAACACCCTTAAATGGTTGAGACTTTTCAAAGCGCTCACGAATTTGTGCCAGTACGGGCATATTGCGTTCTGCCCATTCGATTCGCTTACGACCTGATGCTGCAAGGGAGGCATCTGCAATGTCATGGCGCGGAAGAGTTGTTGTAACTTGTGAATTCACGTAAATCTCCTTTTATCGGTAATAAATAACAGTTGATTGGACTGTGCTTACCTAAGGCGTAGGGCTCTACTTTGCTAGGCGGCTATTTGCCTAGATTACTGCCCAAATTAGAAAAGTCGCTAGTTCAGGCTAGGCGCGTATTGTGGCGAGTACCTCATCGCGAATCTTTTTCATGAGGGCCAGAGTGTGCGCTTCTACATTCAGGCGAAGAAGAGGCTCAGTATTTGATGCTCGGACGTTAAACCACCATTGCTGCGATGCAACTGTTAATCCGTCAAGATGATCCACTTCATTACCGGCGCTTTCGCCATATTTTGCCTCGATAATTTTCATTGAAGATTCAGAATCTTTCACCTTTGAGTTAATTTCACCACTTGCTATGTAACGGCTATATGGCATCAGGAGTTGCGACAGAGGCGCTTTAACTTCACCAAGAGCTGCAATTGCGTGAAGTGCCGCGAGCATTCCAGAATCAGCTCTCCAAAAATCTCTGAAATAGAAGTGCCCTGAATGTTCACCGCCAAATACAGCGCCAGTTTCTGCCATCAACTTCTTTATATATGAATGTCCCACTCGTGAGCGCACTGGCTTACCGCCATTTTCTTCGACTATCTCTGGAACAGCCCTTGACGAGATGAGATTGTAAATAACTGTAGATCCTGGGTTTTTCTTAAGTTCGCGGTCTGCAATGAGGGCCGTAAGAGTTGAAGGATTCACGCCTTCTCCTTTTTCATCAACCAAAAAACATCTATCTGCGTCGCCATCAAAGGCAAGTCCAATGTCTGCTTTGTGTTTCTTAACCGCAGCCTTAAGGTCTTTTAGATTCTCTTCATCAATTGGATTGGCTTCATGGTTTGGGAAAGTTCCATCAAGCTCAAAATACAATTCGATAACTTCTGCATTCAGCCGCTTAAATACCGCGGGAGCAGTATGGCCAGCCATTCCATTGCCCGCATCGATAACAATTTTTAAAGGGCGAATTGCGTCGAGTGGAACAAGAGTTAAAAGGTGGCTTACATATTCATCGAGAAGATCAATTTTCTTCTCTATGCCCACACTGCGTGGGGTAATTGGAGCCCCATCACTAACAAATTTTTCAATTACCAACAAGCCAGATTCTTTGCCTATTGGCCGTGCGCCACTGAAACAAAGTTTGATTCCGTTGTATTCAGCAGGATTATGACTTGCAGTAAACATCGCACCAGGAAAATTAAGCTTTCCTGCCGCGAAATACAACATATCTGTTGACGCAAGCCCCATCCGAATAACATCCATTCCTTGGGATGTGACACCTGCAGAAAATGCATCCGCAAAGACTGGTGATGAAGGGCGCATATCTTCGCCAATTACTACAGTTGCGGGTTCGCGCTCTTGTTGAAGAAATATTGCAAATGCCACCCCAGTTTTGAAACAAAAATCTGCTGTTAACTCTTTATCAACGAGACCACGAATGTCATACGCTTTAAAAATAGACATTACTGGGATGGAACCGCCCGGAGATGTCCACGTCTTCCGATATTTGTTTGCATCCCTTGGGGTGTATGTGAGATTTGCGCAGACTCCATTGGAGCTGAAGCAGCTTCTCGCACTGCATCTGCAATAGCCATTAGATCATCTTCAGAAGGTCCCACAGTGCGGTCTGCGGATGCTTCTTCTTTAATAACACTCCAACCATGTGGCACGGTTAATTTTTTACCGTGGACTTCGCAAAGATCATAAGCATGTGGTTCAGAAAAAGTCGCAAGTGGTCCGACTACTGCAGTCGACTCTGCGTAAATATAAGTCAGAGTCATTGTTGCCATTACGCGGCATCCAACGCGAGAGCATCCTCGACCGGTACGCGCATGTGCATTCATAGATACAACATTATCGCCCGGGGTGAGAAAACTCGCGGATTTCATCACCTAGAAATTTGGTGGCTACGGAGTTAGCACCTGAATGCTCGATGTAGGTACTGCCGATTTCGTTAAGACGCTGCCCGCTTCAAGGGGGAAATAACCGGATCCACTTTGAGTAGAAATCAAGGCTGCCCCGTAAGTTCCCTTTGAGATATCTGAAAAAATTATGGCACGAACATTTTGTGGCACCTGGAATGCAACAAAATCTACTCCGTTTATTTGGACTGATTTCTTTTTACCATTGACGTAATTAAGTTCTGCCGTCACTGAAATATCAGAGCCGTTAAAGACTAGCTCTGGTGCAAGCCCGGTAATTGAGAGTCCAAATGGAGTTAGTAAAGGCGCAGCGGTACTCCAAATAAAATCAGATTTACCTTGCATAAGTGTTGGTGAGAAAACGGCTGCAACTATTGGTTGGTCGGAAGTCAGATGCAAACCGAACCGCCCCTGATTAAGGCTTGGATCAAATGGAACAGATAAGACACGGCCTTTTGGAACCATCAAATCTTGCAGTCCAACTGGGACAAATGATCCATCAGAAGATGTAACTTCGACGCTAATGCGTGCATCAACGTCTCCAGGGTTTAGAACTCTTATAGTGTGCGATAGCGCTGATGCTGCACCCGAGATTGGATTTGCTGGTTTCTTATTCACTTTCTTCTTTGATGTGCCATTTGCCTTTTTAACCGTATGAGGAATCGCAGGAATATAAATTTCCTTAGAAGTAGAAATTGCTGCATTGACGATATCGCCACCGAGACTTCGAAGTCCCTTCCCGCGTTCATCAATCATGTATGCGTTCAAGCGACCAGCTCTCGGAACAACTTGCATAACAATTGACTTTGATCCGGGTGCAAGTGCATCTAAACCAATAGAAGCTTGTGAATTTGGCTTAATTGTTACAACCTTGTTTGGTTGTTGGCTGACTTCATTCCAGATTCGAATATCGGCAATCGCTGGGCTTAGACCACTGTTAATAAGAATTAGGTCCCCTCGGCTTGTCACATCAGATGCTCCTCCAACAAACCACTGAGAAGAAATAGGTGCCTTGCAATAAGTTGCGCCTGCCCAAACGCCACTTCGAATCTGCCAAACAGCAGGTGTCATCTCCTTACTTTCAAAAATCGAGGCGTTGCTTAACTGGTTATAGCGGCGAACTTTTGTCGGCTTAAAAGTTGTAGAGGAATTTCCAATTAATTTAAATGGGGTTTTAGAGGATGTAAGTGAGATTGAAGTAAGTAACCCTTTACCTGTCGATGGGCACACCACGGATGGATGGCTTGTTACGAACCTGCTTGGAGTAACGGCTGTACTCAAAATATTGGACACCAATACGGTGCCTGCAATTGCAACCGCGAAAGCTGCAGGGCGTTGTATTTTCATGCCAACTCCTCTTCGGAGATTTCACGACGACGGCGACCTGCTGGCAAAGCCAAAGTGATTGCAGTAATGAAAGTTACCAATTGAAGTGAGGTCCAACCTCTGCGCATTGTTCCGTCATAGAAAAGTTCGACTTCTCCGGGTTCACTTATAGAAAAAACTGGTAAATCTAGCGCGCTGCGAGATCGTGCCAGTCTCTTACCATTTTGCGAAAGTTGCCAGCCTCTGCTGAAATTTTCAGTCAGCGTAACTATTCCCGTTGATGGAACTGAATACGTTCCAGATTGATCATTGAAGACCAGAACCTGACTTTCACCGCTTGTTGGAGTGAAAACTAATTCCCCCGCATTGCCTACTACTTTCCAAGAAACTCCCGCCAAGGTTGAGGAGGCCCGTGTAAATCCACCAAGTCCATCAATGGTTCGGACAATACTTGGATTTACCGGACTCTTGAAAAATACATATTTAATTCCGTGTGAAGCAAGAGTTGTTCCGCTTGTTAACCCACTTCCATCAGCAATATTTCTAACTGACTCAGAAA
>CAIMUD010000084.1 GCA_903844585.1 uncultured Actinomycetes bacterium
AACAGCCGGCTGCTCTGCCATTGAGCTATCAGGGACTAAACGTGCAGAGCGCACTCTAGCGCAAAGTTATCGAAGGTAAGAAATTACAGCGAACCCATTAAAGAGCACCCATTAAAGAGAACCTAGCGCAAGGTCATGAAGTCCACGCCGAGTGGTTTCTAGGGCGACAAGGCCAGCAAAAGCGGCGTTGTAATCGCTCTCATTTTCAACTGGGTTAAGGCGCTGAAGACTTGATTTCAATTCTGCAATTGCGCGAGATATTCCAACTTCACGAAGCCTTGCAACAATACTTGCAACATATTTTTCTGTGATCTCACCATCTGCACGAATAGGTTCGACAGTTAGCTCGGTAAAAAGCGTACGCATATTTTCATTAGTAATTTTTGCAATATCAACTTCGCCTTCTGGGGCGATCTGATCAATTACTGCACGCAACTCTATATAGGCAGGATGTGTAAATGCTTCAGCTTCAATCTCTTTCCACGTCAACATAATCTCAGGCATCTGCAAACGCGCTTTTAATACTTCGCGTTCTAGCATCAACCGTGGCTCTTGTGGATTTGGTCTCCACTGCACCTGTTCTACTTCACCATCGGATTTTGGCATCTCATCGTCAGCGCGCTTTGGTTGTCTCTTGACCCCTTGTGCAACAGCAGATGAAACCAACTCCACTTCAACGCCAAGCCATCCAGCGAGCAAACGTGTGTACTCGGGAC
Organism: uncultured Actinomycetes bacterium; assembly: GCA_903844585.1. Next base: position 717 of record CAIMUD010000084.1, read on the forward strand.
GCAGCGACTTATCCCGAATTTGTGCAACAAGTGGAGCTGTTGAATTGAGGGCGTTGACGCGACCTTCAGCCGAATTCAAATTGTGAAGGGCAAGCTCTGTGCGGATTGCGAATTCAAAGAGTGGCACACGACGTGCAATTAAATCTCGTAGCGCAAGATCGCCCTTCTGCTGGCGTAAGTCGCATGGATCAAGTCCATCAGGCTCGACTGCAACAAATGTTTGAGTCACAAACTTTTGATCTTCGTTAAATGCGCGCATCGCAGCTTTCTGGCCAGCGGCATCCCCATCGAATGTAAAGATAACTTCACCGCGAAATGCATCATCATCCATCAGGAGTCTGCGAATAATTCGAATGTGATCTGCTCCAAATGCTGTTCCGCATGTTGCTACAGCCGTCGTTATTCCTGCAAGGTGAGCTGCCATCACATCGGTATAGCCCTCAACCACTACACCTTGGCGCTTTTTAGCGATCTCTTTCTTTGCCACATCTAGCCCATATAAAACTTGGCTCTTCTTATAAATTGGAGTTTCAGAAGTATTTAAATACTTAGGACCCTGGTCTTCTTCATCGCTGGCTAATTTGCGAGCACCAAATCCAACAACATCACCTGAAATATCTCTAATTGGCCAGGTCAAACGATTTCTAAATTTATCAATCGGCCCGCGCTGACCCATTTTTGAAAGTCCAGCTAGCTCAAGTTCGTCGATAGTAAAACCTGCAGCGCGTAAATGTTTTGTGAGCCCATCCCATTCATCTGGCGCATAACCCACGCCAAATTGTTCACATGCCGCCTTTTCAAAACCACGCTTTGTCATGAGTTCGCGCGCATGGGCAGCCTTTGGTGATGTATTAAGTTGGTCCTGATAAAACTTTGCCGCAGCAGCGTTTGCAGCGATGAGCCGTGATCGATTGCCAACAGGAGCAGAAGTAGAGCTTCCCTCTTCGTAGCGAAGTGTGTAACCAATGCGATCTGCAAGGCGCTCGATTGTTTCAGTAAAAGTTAGATGATCAATCTTCATTAAGAAAGCAATAACATCGCCACCGGTCTGGCATCCAAAACAATGGAAATATCCCTTACTTGGCGTTACGTGAAATGAAGGAGATTTTTCATCATGAAATGGACAAAGACCTTTCTTCTGCCCGCCGCCTGCACTTTTTAGCTGTACATAATCAGCAACAACTTCATCAATCGGAGCACGATCGCGGATGTATGCAACATCCTCATCTTTAATGCGACCGCTCATGCGCCTACCTTATCTACCGACACTTAAGCGTGCGTGGAGCGCGTATGCGCCAGGGTCAGTTAGGTTCGAAATCTGATCAATAACTACGCGCATCCGCGAGTTTTCATCGCCGGCGCTCTCCCATGCTTTGAGGAAAGTTGAATCGAATTCACGTGGAGCAGATGAATACAACATCTCTACTAACTCTTTAATAACTACTTGCTGCTTTGCATATCTATCTTGCGAAGAGGCGGCATGAATCAAATAGTGGGCGGCAACAGCTTTTAAGAAATCAACTTCATGCTTTTGCTCTTGCGGTATCTCAAGGCTTGCGCCATACCGACTTAGGTTTCCTTGGCCATGGACTTTTCGAGTTTCAACTTCTGCAGCTAACACAAAACGACCTATGAGCTGAGATGTTGAATCCTTAAGTCGAGCTAGAGAACGATGTGATCCGTCGAAATAGCGTGGCCAACAAGAAAGTCCCTTGAGGCGAGTCAGAGCAGCAGCAGCTTCATCTTTTGTTGCATCTGATCCATAACCAACGCTCATTACTTGATACAAGGTATCGAAATCGTTTTCAAAATCTGTGGTCTTGATTTGTCCCATAAAAATCGCATCTTCTAGATCGTGTACTGAATATGCACAATCATCAGACCAATCCATAATTTGCGCCTCAATACACCTTGCGCCATCTGGTGCACCTTCTCGAACCCAATTAAAGATTTCTACATCGTCGTCATACACACCAAACTTACGTGAGTTCTTTGCCCGTGCCCATGGGTATTTTGTTGCTGCATCCAGAGATGCTCGAGTTAGATTGAGTCCGACGCTATTTCCATCTGCATCAATTGTTTTTGCTTCAATGCGAGTTAGCAGCCTAAAGCTTTGTGCATTTCCTTCAAAGCCGCCGTGGTCTTTTGCAACATCGGCAAGTGCTTCTTCACCGTTATGTCCAAAAGGCGGATGTCCAAGGTCGTGTGACAAACATGCCGTATCAAGTAAATCTGGATCTGCGCCAAGTGATTCACCTAGTTCGCGACCAATTTGTGCGCACTCAAGTGAATGTGAAAGTCGAGTGCGTGCAAAATCGTTCTCCCACGGAACGGCAATCTGAGTTTTCGCAGCTAAACGACGAAGAGAAGCTGAATGAATAACCCGCGCACGATCGCGCATAAATTCGGATCGACCAGCGCGCTTTGCTGGTTCATTTAAGAACCGTTCCTGATCTCCCGCGCTGTAGTTCATGCCCTTACCCTAAATGGTCGCTGATATGGATTCCCCTGCGACCAAGGGTTACATATGCAAGATATGCGCCTGCTTCACGAAGTAAATATCTGTTTCCTGATTTTTCTAAGGTGTTTGGACCCGACTTCACTGGTGAACAGCTGGCCACGACACCTAAATCATTTGCCATAGTCATCGCTCTACGGCAGTGATACGGATCAGTCACGATAATGACATTACGTGCGCCCAACTCTTTCATCTTCTTTACATAGCTTTCGCTTGAGACCCAAGTGTCGCGCCCGACTTGAAGTGAAATCAATTTCTTTACAGGCACTCCATGGGATGCCAGCCAAGCTTTTCCAGATTCGGCCTCTGTTGTGCGATCTCCTGGTGCATTGGCACCAACGGTAATTATTTTCGGTGCAAGTCGCGCGTCATATACTCGTTTTGCTTCTACCAATCGCCCTTGGAGTACATCACCAGGGCGACCATTTAGTTGTGCGGCGCCAAGTACGACAATTACATCCGCACTGCGAGTCAAAGTATTTTTTGCCGCACTCCATGTAACACCGATTGCATAAAGTGGAACCACGAGTACCACAAGAAGCACTGCCGCAATTATTCTGCGCGCTATTTTAAAGAAGATCATCCGCCCGAGAACGCATCTTCTAACTCAATTTCGGCCATCTCATCTGGATTATCAAGCCACCCATCTGGAAGAGTTGGTGGGCGACCATGGCTGACGCGACCACGAGGTTTATCGCCAATTTCAACTGGATAGGGCTGATCGGTAAGTTGATCAAGAAGCGAACGCAACTCTGCAAGTGATGAATGCATTCCAAACTGTCTACGAAGTTCGCTTGGAACTCTGAATCCTTTGAGATACCAGGCCATATGTTTTCTTAAATCTCTACATCCGCGATCTTCAGAATCGAAGTAGTCAACGATGAGTTCGGCATGCCTAAACATAACTTCGCGAACTTCGAAGAGAGATGGCAGAATTTTCTTATCGCCACCGCTAAAAGTTTCAACTAAATCTGCAAAGAGCCATGGACGTCCAAGACATCCGCGGCCAACAACGACGCCTGCACATCCAGTTTCTCGGACCATTTGTGCGCCATCTTCGCCTGACCAAATATCACCATTACCAAGCACGGGTACACCCGTTGGCTTTAAGTGCTCAACTAAATTAGCAATTGCAGACCAATCAGCTTTTCCTTCATACATTTGTTCGGCGGTGCGAGCATGGAGTGCAACCCATGCAACGCCAAGATCTGCCGCGGTTTTAGCTGCCTCTAAATAGGTGTGGTGATCAGTATCAATACCGATACGCATCTTTACTGTCACTGGAATTCCAAATGGCTTCGCAGCTTCTACCGCTGCCTGCACAATGGCGCTAAATAACTTGCGTTTATACGGGAGCGCTGCGCCTCCACCTTTGCGCGTAACTTTTGGAACAGGGCAGCCAAAGTTCATATCGATGTGATCTGCAAGGTTCTCTTTACCAATCATCTCTACTGCTGCGCGCATAGTCTGTGGATCAACGCTATATAACTGAACACTTCTTGGAATCTCACCGGGTCCCGGCACAATCATGCGAAGTGTTTCTGGTCTACGTTCGATTAGTGCGCGTGCAGTAACCATTTCAGAGACAAACAAACCTGCACCTTGTTCCCGGCAGAGTTGGCGAAATGGCGCGTTGGTAATTCCAGCCATGGGAGCCAGAACGACAGGTGGGTCTACTAAATGATCACCACTTGCCAGTGGTAAACGAAGAGGTTCTAGCAACCGAGAAGACGTGGTGCTAACCATGCTTCAACCTGATCGATTGCAACGCGCTCTTGCGCCATCGTGTCACGATCGCGAATGGTGACTGCTTGATCTTCAAGAGTCTCGAAGTCGATTGTGATGCAGTACGGAGTACCAATTTCATCTTGACGGCGATAGCGACGACCAATTGCACCTGCATCATCGAAATCAATATTCCAATTCTTGCGAAGCTGTGCGGCAAGATCGCGCGCCTTTGGTGATAAATCGGCGTTACGTGAAAGTGGAAGTACTGCAGCCTTTACTGGTGCAAGGCGATGATCAAGCTTTAGCACTGCGCGCTTTTCCATCTCGCCCTTTGCATTTGGCGCTTCATCTTCAGTGAAAGCGTCCATTAGGAATGTCAGGGCGCAACGATCAACACCGGCTGCAGGTTCGATTACAAATGGAGTCCAACGCTCGTTCTTTTCTTGATCAAAGTAAGACAAATCTTTTCCTGATGCAGCTGAGTGCGCCTTGAGATCAAAATCTGTGCGGTTAGCAATTCCCTCGAGCTCGCCCCACTCAGTACCGGCAAATTCAAACTTATATTCAATATCGGCTGTGCGCTTTGAATAGTGCGATAACTTCTCTTTTGGATGATCGTAAATACGAAGACGATCTGGGTTAATTCCAAGATCTTTATACCAAGCAAGGCGAGTATCAATCCAATATTGGTGCCACTCTTCATCTGTACCTGGAACAACGAAATATTCCATCTCCATCTGCTCAAATTCACGAGTACGGAATATGAAGTTACCTGGCGTAATTTCATTACGGAATGATTTACCGATCTGACCAATACCAAATGGTGGCTTGCGTCGAGATGTCGTCATTACTTGATCAAAGTTAATAAAGATTCCCTGAGCTGTTTCTGGGCGAAGGTATGCAAGACAAGACTCATCTTCGACTGGCCCAAGATAAGTCTTAAGCAGACCTGAAAATTGTTTAGGTGTTGTGAACTGGCCTTTATTTCCGCAGGCAGGGCAGTTCATATCTGTAAGTGATTCAAGTTTTTTCTTATGCTTTGCTTCATAAGCTTCTTCAAGATGGTCTGCTCGATAACGCTTATGACATGCAGTGCACTCGGTAAGTGGGTCAGAGAAAGTTGCAACGTGTCCGGATGCTTCCCACACTTCGCGAGCCAAGATCACGCATGAATCAAGTCCGACCACATCTTCGCGACCCATCACCATTGATTTCCACCATTGGCGCTTTACATTGTTTTTGAGTTCGACTCCAAGTGGGCCGTAATCCCAGGAGGCGCGAAGTCCGCCATAAATTTCTGATGAGGGATAAACAAATCCACGTCGCTTTGCAAGTGAAACAATATTTTCTAAACGGTCTACGGCCATAACTTTTTTCTCCATCCGGCTGGCTGTCGGCGCAGAAGCAACGGTCGTTGCTCGCGTATCTACTTAGTTTATTCGAAAGCTCCGGGTTCATCAATTGCGCGCGCAAGTACTGGAATAGCTTCCAACTTTGAACGCATCGCACTTAGCGCACGGCGATAAGAGCCAACGTTCTCCCACTTGGTCATCAATACCCAAAGAGTTGGTTGATCCAGGTTCTGGCCGACTTCGCCATCGATATACCCCGCACACTCTGCAAGGGCTGCGTGCGCTTTATCTAAATCGCCAGCAAAAGTTGCTGCGGCGCTTAGCGCAATTTCAAAGCGTGCAATAGCAATCATGGGACGAGCCTAACGGTTGTATCCTTCAGACATGAATCCAGCAATTATCTTCGCTGCAATTACCGTGATTGCAACGGTATTCGGTGGGTTCGTTGCTCTTCGTTCAAACGATCGCTTTCACTTAGTGCTTGGCCTTTCTGCTGGACTATTACTTGGTCTGGTTGGTTTTGATTTAATTCCTGAAGTTTTCGAACTTAGCTCCACAACATTTGGTGGAGTTCGCGCAGTTTCACTTGCATTCGTCGGTGGATTTTTGCTCCTTCATATTCTTGAAGGAATTTTTGGTTCTCACGAACCTGCTGAATCTGACTATGGCCATGACCATGAACACCATAACGTTGCCGGAACTCTCAGTGCAATCGCAATGGGAGGCCACGTATTTCTAGATGGCATCGGTATAGGCGTTGCATTCCAGGTAAGTAACGCACTTGGCCTTGCGGTATTTCTTGCTGTTCTTGTGCACGCATTTAGCGATGGTCTCAATACAGTTTCGATGCTCGTGAAGAATGATTCCTGGACAAAGCAGAGTCGATGGTTATTGGCAGTTGATGCGGTTGCACGAATTGGTGGTGCAACTCTTGGTACATATCTCGCTCTCAACGATTCACTTCTTGCGCTCTACCTAGCGCTCTTTGCAGGTTTTGTTATTTACATTGCAACTTCACACATCTTGCCAGAAGCACACTCACGCCATCCATCGAGATGGACTCTGGGTGCTACTGCAGTTGGTGTCGCGATTATGTGGGCGGTAGTTGCCGTATCCGCTTAAGCCTTACCGCTAGCTCTTCGTTCGGAGACGCTACGCTCTTCCGCTAGCTCTTCGTTCGGAGACGCTACGCTCTTCCGAATCTTCTATCTCGCCCCGAATACTCTTCAATAGCTTTCCATAAAGTTTTGCGCGTAACA
>CAIMUD010000085.1 GCA_903844585.1 uncultured Actinomycetes bacterium
CGAAGGTACTGGTCCTGAAATTTTTGCAGACCTTCCAACGATTACGCACTTTGTTGCTGGTCTTGGAACAACTGGGACGCTTATGGGTGCGGGACGCTATCTTCGCGAGAAGAATCCAGATATTGCAATCATTGCGGCAGAGCCTCGTTATGGCGAAGTTGTCTATGGCTTACGAAATATTGATGAAGGCTTTGTACCAGAACTCTACGATGCATCAATTCTCACGCGCAGATTTTCTGTAGGTGCAGAAGATTCCGTCAGAAGAGTTCGTGAACTATTAGAAGTTGAAGGAATTTTTGCTGGCATTTCAACAGGTGCGATTGTGCATGCAGCCCTTGCAATCGGGAAAGAGGCGATTGCACAAGGAAAAGATGCAGATATCGCCTTTATCGTCTGCGATGCGGGTTGGAAATACTTATCTACTGGCATTTATGGCAGTGCGCACGCAGAGAAATCAATAGATGAGGCTACGCAAGGGCTAGACGATCAGCTCTGGGCATAACGTCACACGGTAGGCTTAGCAGTGTGAGTAACGCACCTATTGGAATATTCGATTCCGGAGTTGGTGGCTTAACTGTTGCTCGAGCAATATTGGATCAACTTCCAAATGAATCAACTCTCTATATCGGCGACACTGCGCGAGGTCCTTACGGCCCACGCCCACTTGCTGAAGTACGAACTTTTGCACTCGAGACTTTAGATTTCTTAGTAGAGCAAGGTGTAAAGGCAATTGTTATTGCTTGTAATACGGCAAGTGCAGCAATGCTTCGCGATGCGCGCGAGCGGTATTCGATTCCTGTCATTGAAGTTATTCAACCTGCCGTTCGGCGCGCAGTTGCTGCAACTCGAACGGGCCGCATTGGTGTTATCGGAACAAGCACAACGATTGATTCAAAGGCCTATGCAGATGCATTTGCCGCAGCTCCTCAGTTACACATTACCTCCGTTGCCTGCCCACTCTTTGTGGAGTTTGTTGAGCGCGGAGAAACTTCTGGTGAAGAAATTACGAAGATTGCTCGCCAATATTTGGAGCCAGTTATGAAAGCTGATATCGACACACTTGTTTTAGGGTGTACGCACTATCCACTTCTGACAGGCGTAATTTCCTACGTTATGGGAAATGAAGTTTCACTCGTTTCAAGTGCTGAGGAAACTGCAAAAGATCTATATCGAGTTTTAGTCGAAAATTCATTACTGCGCGCCCCGCAAAGCACTCCTGCCACACATCGTTTCTTAGCAACGGGAGATGCCAAGGCATTTGAAGTATTGGCACGTAGATTTTTAGGGCCAGAAGTCACACATGTAGAACATCATGACAACTAAGGGGAGAAAATAATGGCACGCAACGATGGTCGCGAAGTAAAAGATTTGCGTGAAATTAAGTTCACTCGTAATTGGTTAGATCATGCAGAAGGATCTGTTCTAGTCGAATTTGGAAAGACTCGCGTTCTATGCGTTGCATCTTTTTCACCAGGTGTGCCACGTTGGTTGAAAGATTCAGGAAAAGGCTGGGTAACTTCGGAATATTCAATGTTGCCTCGTGCAACACATACTCGTTCTGATCGCGAGAGCGTAAAAGGCAAGTTGGGTGGAAGAACACAAGAAATTTCTAGGTTAGTTGGCCGCTCATTGCGTGCGATTGTAAATATGCAAGAACTTGGTGAGAACACAATTGTTATCGACTGCGATGTGTTGCAAGCCGATGGTGGTACTCGAACTGCTGCGATCACTGGTGCATATGTTGCACTTGCCGATGCAATTGCTTGGGCAAAGAAAGAAGGACATATTAAGGCCAGCGCTAATCCACTTAGCGATTCCGTTGCAGCAGTAAGTGTTGGAATTATCGGCGGTGTACCGATGCTCGATCTTTGCTACGAAGAAGATGTTCGCGCAGATACAGATATGAATGTTGTATGTAGTGGCGATGGTC
>CAIMUD010000086.1 GCA_903844585.1 uncultured Actinomycetes bacterium
CTTCGCGCAGCAATGGCTGAGATGGACCAAAACTACCAAGGAATATATTTATGCAGACAGTTTGAAGCGAGATAGTCCAGAAATATCTATCACGTTTGATCTTGTGGGGCATTGGTTACAACTGAGAAACGACATAGTCGATAGATGCAGTGAGTGCATCAATATCAGCTGGGTCGACTGCAGGAAACATTCCGATACGGAGCTGGTTCTTACCAAGTTTGCGGTAAGGCTCTGTATCTACGATTCCATTTGCACGAAGTGCAGATGCAACAACTGTTGCATCAATTGCATCGTCAAAGTTAATAGTTGCCACAACTTTAGAGCGTTGTGCAGGGTCTGTAACAAAAGGAGTTGTGTAGCTAGTCTTTTCAGCCCATCCATAGAGACGTGATGCTGAATCTGCGCTGCGACCTGCTGCAAATTTCAGACCACCATTTGTATTCATCCACTTAATTTGCTCATCAAGGAGCATCAGTGTCACAAGTGCTGGAGTGTTATATGTCTGATCAAGGCGAGAATTCTCGATTGCAGTAGTCAGATCAAAGAATGCTGGGGTCCAACGTCCACTTGCTTTGATTTTTTCAACGCGAGTGATTGCAGCTGGGCTCATGAGAGCAAGCCAGAGGCCGCCATCTGATGCGAAAGATTTTTGAGGAGCAAAGTAGTAAGTATCGAATTCTTTTGCATCAACATCTAATCCACCAGCTGCAGATGTCGCATCAACTAATACGAGCGCTCCATCAGTTCCAGCTGGGCGCTTAATCTGCATTGCAACACCAGTTGAAGTTTCATTATGTGTGAGGGCATAAACATCGATGCCATCTTCGGCCACCGCTGTTGGGTGCGTGCCTGGTTCAGATTTAATAACAGTTGGCTCACCAAGAAATGGTGCTTCCTTTGATGCGGATGCAAACTTTGATGAGAATTCACCGAAAACAAGGTGCTGTGAACGGCTTTCAATCAATCCAAAAGTAGCAATATCCCAAAATGCTGTTGATCCACCATTGCCAAGAACAACTTCATAACCTTCTGGAAGTGAGAAGAGTGATGAAAGTCCTTCGCGAACACTCTTCACAACATTCTTCACCGGCTTTTGTCGGTGTGATGTTCCAAGGATGAAATTACTACCGGGGGCAGTAAGAGCTGCAAGTGCTTCAGGTCGAATCTTTGATGGACCACAACCAAATCGTCCATCACGTGGTTTGAGATTGTCTGGGATACGGATATCTGCGCTCATGGGCAAAGACTAAGGGTAGTAACGACTTACTTCCCAATCCGAAGATGTGTTAGCCCTCTCATATCGCAAGCGATCATGTAAGCGAGAGTAGCGGCCCTGCCAAAATTCAATACTGATTGGCGTCACGCGATAGCCACCCCAATGTGGTGGGCATGGAACCGTTGTTCCTTCTGGCCATTTCTCAGCAGCGCCCTTGTAACGTTGCTCAAGTTCTTCTCGCGATGCAAGGGGAGCAGATTGGGCAGATGCCCAAGCACCAATTTGTGAACCCCACGGTCTTGTTGCGAAGTAATCTTCAGATTCACTCTTCTCTATCTTTTGCGCAAAGCCACTAATTGAAACTTGACGTTCCATGACATACCAAGGAAAGAGCAGAGTCACTTGATGATTAATTTCTAACGCTTGTGCTTTGCGAGATGAGTAATTGGTAAAGAATGTAAATCCACCTCGAGAGACATCTTTTAAGAGAACCGTTCTAGTAGTAATTGCATCGGCACCTTGTGCATCGATTCCTAAAGTAGAGAGCACCATTGCATTTGCTTCAACAACAAATTCATTTGCAGCAGCCTCAGATAGCCATTGCTGGAAGGCAAGAAAGGGATCACTCGGTAGGGAGTCAATGCCTGCCTCGCCATAGGAGCGGCGCATCGCCCTAATCGCATCTCGTTGGATTTCGCTCATGGATGTATCGAACCTCACTTTTGTTATGTGTGCATCTTCGCCTCTGGTGGTGGTCACCACCCTCGCGAGAGGTGCAGAATTACCCCTAGATTGAAGCGAACAGCGATGAAGGAGCCCACCGTGTCAGATGATTTCAAGCCAGGTCTTGTAGGTGTAATTGCATTTGAATCCGAGATTGCGGAGCCTGATAAATAAGGTAGCGCGCTTCGATACCGCGGTGTAGATATTGATGATCTCGTTGGTCGCGTTTCATTTGGAAACGTATGGGGACTCCTTGTTGATGATGAATTTAATCCAGGATTACCAAATGCTGAGCCATTTCCACTTCCAGTGCACTCAGGTGATGTTCGCGTAGATATTCAATCTGCAATCGCAATGCTTGCGCCATCGTGGGGATTCAAGCCAATTTTAGATATTTCA
>CAIMUD010000087.1 GCA_903844585.1 uncultured Actinomycetes bacterium
CATCTCGATCTCCTGAAACTCCTGGGACCTTTGCCCAAGCATGTAAGCGCTTTGCATCTGCTCCAAGACTTGAAAGTTCTAAAACAAGCTCACCATCGGGATCTGGGTTTTCGCTATTCATCTTCTGCAAACACAAGTAATTGCCCACACCCTTGTAGATTCCAAAGGTTATAGAGCGACCTAAAACTTTTTCTAACGCCGGAACAATCCGAGGTAAATCCCGTTCAACTAGCTGTCGTTGCAAGGCAAGTGTTGCCGTTGCTACTAAAACTTTTTTTCCGTGCACAAGGGCTGGAACCAAATAGGCCAATGATTTTCCTGTGCCAGTTCCTGCTTGCACCATTAAGTGATGGCGGTCAGAGAGTGCGTTTGCTACCGCTTCGGCCATTTCAATCTGGCCTTCACGCGAAGTTCCGCCGATTGCTTCAATGGCAGCATCGAGGGCTTTGCGCACTTGTGCAGAAATATCACTCACTGCGCCAGCCTATCGAATAGGAATGACGCCACTTTTCGCATAGTGTAATGTAGTTGAAGTTTCAACTACATTGAGATAGGCTCACGCCATGTCAGTACATGCTCGCATGCCAGCTCTCTACATCGGACATGGTGCGCCAATGTTGCTCGATGATGCGCTCTGGACATCACAATTGGAAAATATCGCTTCCTCCATCGCCAAACCAAAAGCAATTCTTATTGTAAGTGCCCATTGGGAATCTGAACCAATAACTTTGAGTAACCCTGGCGCCAACACTCCTCTGGTCTATGACTTCAGCGGCTTTGATCGCAAGTTTTATGAGATGACCTATAACTCACCTGATGCATCAGCTCTCGCTGCCAAGGTCGCAGCGCTTATGCCTAAGACCGAAAGCATCGCGCAAAGTGATCGCGGATTAGATCATGGTGCATGGGTGCCGCTACGTGTTATGTATCCCGATGCTGATATTCCAGTCTTGCAAATGTCGATGCCGACTTCTGATCCCGGAAAACTTATGGAGATCGGCAAACGTCTGCAACCGCTGCGCGATGAAGGCGTATTAATTATCGGCTCTGGTTTTATGACACATGGTCTGCGTTACCTGCGCGATTGGACCCCTGATGCGATCGCCCCGACTTGGTCATCTGATTTTGATTTGTGGGCAGCAGATGCGCTGGCCCGCGGTGATGTTGATTCATTGGCATCATTTAAAGATTTGGCACCTGCTGTGCAGTATGCCCATCCAACGGTAGAACACTTCACCCCCCTATTTATAACTTTGGGAGCGGCTACAGATACCAGCCAAGCCCCAGAAACCCTTATCGATGGCTACTTTATGGGCCTTTCCAAAAGATCTATCCTAGTTGCTTAAGTTTCCCAAATAAAAAGCCCGCTGCAGTTACGCGACGGGCTTTTTAACGGGGTTGGTTAAAGAATTAGCTGCAACCGCTTGTGTTTCCACAACCTTCGCATACGAAACATGCACCAGACATACGCATCTTTACGCCACATGTCATACAAAGTGGTGCATCTGATTTGATTCCCATTGATTCTAGGAGATCAGATGATGAACCAATTGTTTTAGCAAGTGGTGCTGCTTCGATCTTTACCTCAACTGCTTTTGGTGCAGCCACAGGAGCCGCCACAGGCGCAGCTACTGCTTTTGGGGTATCAACACTCGCAGGTGTTGCATCTTGTGTGTACTCGCCTGTTTCTAGCGCACGTGCACGCTCTGAGGATGTAAATAGCCCCATTGC
>CAIMUD010000088.1 GCA_903844585.1 uncultured Actinomycetes bacterium
AAGATTCTTTTTCTGATGACCCACTTCGAATGATGCGAGCCGCAAGATTTGCAAGCCAACTTAGTTTTGAAATCGCTCCCGAAGTCATTGTTGCGATGAAAGACATGGCAAAGCGAATCGAAATTATTTCTGCAGAACGCATACGAGATGAATTCACAAAATTATTGATGTCTGCTAACCCGCGCACTGGAATAACAATTCTTGTAGATACTGGGCTTGCAGATATTGTGCTTCCTGAAATTCCTAAGCTTCGCCTTGAAATTGATGAGCACCACCATCACAAGGATGTTTATGAGCACTCAATCACAGTCCTTGAACAAGCCATCGAACATGAAGATCGTTTAGGTGGCGCCAACTTACTGATACGACTTGCATCGCTGTTGCACGATATTGGTAAACCTAAAACTCGCTCTCTTATTGATGGCGGTGGCGTTTCATTTCATCATCACGAAGTTGTTGGGGCTCGTCTTGCAAAAGCGCGGTTAAAGGCGCTGCGATTTGATAGCAAAACTATTGACGACGTTGAAACTCTCATCGCACTTCATCTTCGTTTTCATGGTTACGGTGATGGTGAGTGGACTGATTCAGCCGTGCGTCGTTATGTTCGCGATGCAGGAGAATTACTTGTGCATCTGCATGTGCTAACTCGCGCAGATTGCACAACTCGCAATGCCAAGAAAGCCGCCCGACTTGCTGCGACTTATGACAGCCTTGAAGCGCGCATTGAAAAACTCATGGAAGAAGAAGAACTTTCAAGAATCCGCCCCGATCTAGATGGCGCCCAAGTGATGAAGCTTCTCGGGCTTAAGCCATCGTCGGATGTAGGCAAAGCACTGGATTTCTTGCTTGAACTCCGACTTGAAAACGGCCCGCTTGGGCAAGAGCTGGCAACTCTAGAACTTCTTAAGTGGTGGGAAGAGAGAAAACTTTAGCTCGCAATATGTATAGACCGGAAAAGATATATGTGCCAAATACAAGAGAAGGCAACAGCAAACTATCTCCACTAAGGGGAAGAACAAACGCTGCAATAAGTGCTCCGATTACGATTGCGCTGTTTACAACTACGTCATATACAGAAAAAACTCTTCCTCTAAAGATATCGTCAATTTTTGATTGAATTAGCGCATCGTTTGTTACTTTCAAACTTTGACCAAAGAGCGCCGCAAAGAAAGCTGCAAGCGCAAGCGTTGTTTGGTTGCGTGTAAATATTAGAAATAGCGGACCGAGTGCGCTTAGCAAGAGTGCATATCTGATCCATAGATGTCTACCAAATTTCTTAACTCCATAAGGTGCAGCAATAGCACCGATTGTAAAACCAATAGCAGCGATTGTTAAAGTAAAACTAAGACCTGCAAGCCCCGCCTCGCTATCGGCTGGGTCATGAAAGGAATTCCTCTCAAGCAGAAGTGCGGTCAGAGTTAGGGCAGTAAGGCCACCGCGATGTATGGCAGTTGCTGCGATTCCACGCGCTGCGTCGGTGTAGTTACCCAAGAATTTAAAACCTTCTCGCATTTCTATAAATCCTTGCGTAAAACTTCCCTCGACAATTTCATGTTCGAGCGGACCAATTTCACGTTTGCGCAAAAGTGCTGCTAATAACGCGGCTAATAGAAAGCACATTGCTGCTACCAAAATAATAAATGCATCAGCATGATTTGCAGATGCGTCGCTATTTAATAATCTTCGCAGCCCAAGTCCAACTCCTCCGCCAAGCACAACCCAAACGGATCCACCAGTAACAGCGAGAGCATTTGCTGTGATGAGAGATTTGCTTTCTACTACGAGTGGGATTCCTGCAGATAATCCCGCAAGAATCAAACGATTGACTCCGAATGCAATCAGTACGAGCGCGGTTAATTCGATCCCAGTCCGGCCTTGGAAGATAAGTGTTGCGATAACAAGAAGCGTCCCAGCACGCGTTAAGTTAGAAAATAAAATTGCACGTTGTCTAGAGAATCTGTCGAGAAGCGTCCCGACAAATGGGCCCACGATTGAGTAAGGCAATAGAACTACTGCAAATGCAGTTGCAGCGTTGACTGCACTTGCTTGGCGTTCAGGAGAAAACAGTACGAACGAGGCGAGTGCACTTTGGAAAATGCCATCGGTCATCTGCCCCATCCAACGGACCCTTAATAAACGCGCCAACTTTCGGTCGCGAATTAGTTCCCAGAAGGTCATAAATAGAGAGTATAAGGAAAGAGGTTTATTCTTCTCGGATTATGAAATCCAAGCGCGGTTTTATCGATTACTCCCTCGATAAACGAGCAACTCTCCTTGCGCTATTTCGTGGGGTTGTAGATGCGTGTGATGCGGATCCTTATTTAATGCGCGCAGCTAAGTACCACGGAGAAAAAGCTAGCCGTAACTGCCCCGTCTGTAAGAAAGATTCACTCGTCGAACTTATGTATACCTTTGGTGATCAACTCGGACAATTCTCAGGTCGGATTAAATCCTCTACTGAGTTAGTTGAAATGGAGAAGGAGTTCGGTGAGTTTTCTGTTTATGTTGTTGAAGTTTGCCGAGATTGTTCTTGGAACCATCTCTGTTCTACCTATCTATTAGGTGATGGAACGATGAGAAAGCCACCCCGTCGTGTACGCACCCTCGAGGATGATGATTGGGCCTCGGTGTAGCCTTCAGAAATGATTCGCCAGAAGTTAATTCGCGCAGCAATATTTATTGGCGGCTTCGGCTTTGTTGCAGGGTCAACGCTCTTCGCTTTTGCTTGGTTTACTGTCGACATCCCAGATCCAAACGCATATGTAAATAGCCAATCAACAATCATTCAATATTCAAATGGCAATGAAATTGGTCGCATCGGTGCACAGAATCGTGAAATTCTCCCCTTGGCAAGAATCCCGCTCAATGTCCGCAACGCAGTACTAGCTGCGGAGGACCGAAACTTTTATTCGAATAAAGCATTTAGCGTAACGGGTATCGCGCGCGCGTTATTTAACAATCTTAAATCCGGTTCGCTCAATGGCGAAGGCGGATCGACAATCACACAGCAATATGCAAAAACTGCATTTCTTTCACCAAGCAGAACAGTGCAAAGAAAAATCAAAGAACTCGTGATTTCAATTAAATTAGAAAATTCTTTGACTAAAGATCAAATTTTCGAAAACTATCTCAACACAATTTATTTTGGTCGAGGTTCTTACGGCGTACAAACCGCTGCGCAGCAATACTTCAATAGAAATGTTAGCCAGCTATCCCTGTCTCAATCAGCAGTTATTGCAAGTATTTTGCGCTCTCCTGGCTATTACGACCCCGTTTTATCTGAAGAAAATGCAAAGCGACTTGAAGGGCGATTCCAGTATGTAATTAATGGAATGCTTTCAGAAAAATGGATAACTCAAGATCAGATTGCAAAAGTTAAACTCCCAACCGTAGCGCCGCGCACCACATCGGGTTCGCTTAGCGGGCCTAAAGGTCACATCATCGAAGCCGTTCAGAAAGAGATGAATAAGGCTGGATTTACAGCCGAACAACTTCAAGTAGGCGGCTATGTAATTAAAACAACAATCGATCAAAGAGCACAGCAATCAGCTGTCGATTCAATTATCAAACTGACTCCAAAAGGCGCTCCAGAGAATTTACATATAGGGCTTGTCGCAATCCGGCCAGGAACTGGTGAAATTATTGCGATGTACGGCGGCGCGGATTATGTAAAGCGACAATTAAATGATGCAACGCAATCAATTGCACTAGCTGGTTCAACATTTAAACCATTCGCCCTTGTTGCAGCGCTAGAACAAGGCATTCCACTAACTTCAATGTGGAACGGTGATTCACCTCAAATTTTTGACGATCTAGGTAAAGAGTATGAAGTATCAAATTACGGTAACGAAGGCTGGGGCCAGCAGGACTTACTTTTTGCAACAAAACATTCGATTAATACTGTCTATGTACCGCTTGGGCAGAAAGCAGGGCTAGAAAGAGTTGTTGATGTTGCTCGGCGTGCAGGAATTCCTGAGTCCGTTGCGATGGTGCCTGCGCCATCGGTTTCACTTGGAGTGGCAAGCCCGCACGTTATCGACGTTGCAAATGCTTACGCGACATTTGCAGCGCAAGGCATTAAATCAACACCGTACTTAGTCGCATCAGTTACTGGTCCAAATAAAGGAGTTCTTTATGAAGGTCAGCAACAAACTCAAGAAGTCTTTTCTAAAGATGTGATGGCTGATCTAACTTATGCGTTGAAGGAAGTTGTAAATGGTGGAACCGGCGCAGCCGCTTTAAGCCTTGGCCGCCCAGCAGCGGGTAAGACCGGAACTTCCCAATCAAATGCATCTGCTTGGTTTAGCGCATACACACCACAACTTGCTGCATCAGTGGCGCTATTTAGAGATAGCGCATCTGAATCGCTCAATGGAATTGGTGGGCTGACTTCTGTTACTGGCGGAACTTTCCCCGCACGTATCTGGACTGCATTTATGAAGGGCGCCCTTAAGAACGAACCTGTCATGTCATTTCCAGCTCCATCAAATGTTGGCGGATTAGATCCAATTGTTATGACTAGCGGCGGACATCAGACTCCTAAGAAATAAGGCTAAGCCATTTTAAATAAGAGTTTAAGGGCAACAATCGCACTAACTTTTTTTGCCGCACTTCTTAGTTATTTTAAATTTAGCCAATGTTTTGGAAGTAATTGGGCCACGCCTTATCAATATGTGCACGCATGCTATTCAGATATCCCAGCGTTATTTAGTGAGCGGGGATTAAGTAGTGGGATATGGTCATATAGCAGCGGTAACCAAAGTGTTGAATACCCAGTTATCACCGGAACAATCATGTGGTTACTTGCAAAGTTAACTTTCGGGGCAAGTGCTCTCACATATTTCAAGGTAAGCGCAATATTTATTGCGCTTCTATTTATTGGCCTTGGTTTACTTATTCATAAAATGAAACCCGAACTTAGCTACTTGTTTGCCCTCGCTCCAGCTGCAGTTGCATCGCTATATATCAATTGGGATTTGTGGGCGATTATTTCTATGGTGGCTGCAATTTATTGGTTTGATAGGAAAAAATTTGATTTCAGCGCGCTGGCCCTTGGTATATCGGTAGCAACAAAATTCATGCCAGTATTTCTGCTTCTGCCGATTCTTTATATCTTTTGGCGACGGAAAAGTTACAAATTACTTTCACGATATTTTGTAATCACTTTCTCCGTGATTATTGCCATCAATCTCCCAGTGGCGCTTACAACCCCAACGGGATGGTGGAGGTTTTATGAATTGAATCTTCACCGAAGTTCGGACTGGGGATCAATTTGGTTTTCACTTTCGGCGCTCGGAATTAATTTAGTAAATATCAATTATCTTTCTGTTCTGCTTCTACTTATTGGATTTGCCGCAATCACAATCTATCTATTGGAGTTAAATACAACTCCTGCGTTGGCGGAAATCAGTTTTATTGTTCTAGCTGTTGTTATGACTGCTAGTAAAGTTTATTCTCCGCAGTATGTGCTCTGGCTGGTTCCACTTGCAGTGCTTGCTCTACAGAGCAAGAAAGATGTTTATGCATTTTGGATTTGGCAATGTGCAGAAATGGTTTATCACCTTGCAATCTGGCAACATTTAGCGCTAGTTACCGGTGCGAAGTTTGGTTTACCCGCAGATTTGTACGCGGTTATTTCATTGCTACGAATTGCAGGGCTCGGCTTCTTCATCGCGGCCCTCATCCGCCGCAGCCTTGCCACCTCCCGCCGAACCCCAAATACCCAGAAAATCCTGCGTGAATTTCTCTTTGAAAGCGCCGAGAAGTACCCTTAGCCCGCAGTAAAAAGTATTAACCCTCCTGTCACGGAAATGCCGTGGCCGTCTTAGTCCAAAGGAGGTCGGGTTAACGCATGCGTCACTATGAATTAATGGTCATTCTCGACCCAGAGCTAGAAGAACGCACAGTCACACCAAGCCTTGAGACTTATCTCAAGATCATCAAAGACAGCGGAGGCCGCGTCGACAAGCTCGATGTTTGGGGCCGACGTCGTATGTCTTTTGAGATCCTAAAGAAAGCTGAAGGCATTTACGCAGTTGTAGATATGCACTGCGAACCAGCCGCAATCAAAGAGCTAGATCGTCAGCTCAATTTGAATGAATCGGTATTGCGCACGAAGGTTATCCGCCCAGAGTAATTCACAGCTTGGGAGCGTCGCTTCCAGTTGTGTCACTTAGTGACGGTAATTTATTGGCTAGTCAGCACGGACTCCACCAGTAGACGAGAGTAGATAAAGAGGAAAAAATGGCAGCAGGAGATACAACAA
>CAIMUD010000089.1 GCA_903844585.1 uncultured Actinomycetes bacterium
GGACTTAATCACCAAGAGGCTAAAGTCGGGAAAATTTGTGGTTGGAAATACACGATCAATCTGTCGGTGCTGTTTTGATATCGAATCTGCGAATGCAGAAATCACGAGGACTTTTTTCCCTTGTAGTTTAAGGGACCATGGTGTCTCGGGAGTTGAATGCTGATTTTCTGAGTAGGGATCCACCCACGGTGCAGTATGACCAACTGGTATTAGCCGTGAGTTATCCCAGTTTAAGTATTTGCCTTCAATCCAGGCGAATGCAACGCCCCACGCGCCCAACACGTCGGTTTCGGATAGGGCACCGACATAGAGTTGTGAAAATTTCTCAATCTCATCCCAGGAGTTGGAGTAAAAACCTGCGTTAGAGAAAATTTCGCTTTTTCTTTTCTGCCATTTTGGAGAAAACTTAGAAGCTAGTTCAATGGGTATTCCAATCCTTTTCCATCTTTGTAATTTTTCGAACTCTCCCAAGAATCTAGCCTCTGTTCCACCAAGTCTTCCAATTAGCGCCGGGCTTCCCGCCCCTAGCGCCGCACTTATTGCTGAATCGGCCGAATTAGTTTCGATCCGTTTAGCCACTCTCATTGATTTCCACCAATCGAGCGGTGTATAGCGCTTAGCTATCTCATGGCGGAATCCAAAAGGGGCAAGCCGTTTCTTAAGATTCTTCAAATTACTATGTCCATCTCTAAAGCCCCATTAATCTTGCTTGAGCGTCAAAATTTGGAATTCTCTTGCGCACTTCCTCAAAAGTGTCAATTATCAGAGGGTGACCATTTTCCAAATACATGACTAAGTCCGCATTTCGGACAGTAGATAATCGGTGTGCAATCATCACAACCGTAACCTTTCCCTTGATTAACTTTATTGAATCTGAGATTTCAGTCTCTGTACCTCCATCCAGGGAACTTGTGGCTTCATCCAATATCAGAAGTTTTGGATTTGAAAGCAATGCGCGTGCTATTCCAATCCTCTGTCGCTCACCACCGGAAATCTTGGAGCCTTGATCACCTACATGGGAGTCCAGTCCAGCAGGCAAAGCGTCTACGAAATCCAATAGGCGAGCGACTTCAAGTGCATTCCATAATTGCGCGTCGGGAATTTGCTCTTCTGGAAATCCCATACATATGTTCTGGCGAACAGAACCATCGATGATGGCGACATCCTGAGGGACATAAGAGATACTCCCCGGCCACTTTGAAATAGCTTCATTTGGGGGTAATCCCCCAATTCTTACTTCCCCATTTGAAGGATTGAGGATTCCCAGAATTAAATCGACTAAAGTTGTTTTACCAGCACCAGAACTTCCAACAATTGCGAGTGATTGGCCGGCTTTCAAGGAAAAGTTGACGTTATTGATTCCTACTTGTGGGCTATTGGGATATGTGAATTTAAGGTCCGTGACTTCGATATTTGGATTAAAGCCTTGGTGTTCTGTATCCAGTTCGCTAAATGTATTCAAACTAACATGAACTTTTTCTAGCTCTTGCACCAACCTCAGGGTTGGCTCCGCACTTCCAATCGCTGTCCCAATCTGTAGCAAACCCTGTTGCACTCGCATGATTGCAGGACCAATCCTGGATCCTGCAACCATGAAAATGGCAAGTGTTCCTATTGCATGTCTAGCATCATTGAGTGCAAATTGCAGACCCGCAATCATAAAAGCCCCAATAACAACCGCACTCTCCAAAACATACTTACTAATCATTGGCATAAAGGCCAAGTGCGCATCATTCATTGAAAGTTTAATTCGTTCAACTTCAATCTCTTGTGCATAAAAACTCTTTCGGTCTCGGACATACATTTCCCGATAAGAGTTGATAGCTTCAACTATATGCCGATTACTTGAAATTGCTATGTGGGAACTGATGCGACCCATATCACGAGATTTCTTCGCCATAGAAAAGTGAAGCGTCACTGCTACAGTCCCAAAAAGAATAAAGGTAACA
>CAIMUD010000090.1 GCA_903844585.1 uncultured Actinomycetes bacterium
AACTGCCCTCGAACTCGAATTCACTGAAGGTATGCAGTTCGATAAGGGCTACATCTCACCATATTTCGTAACTGACCAAGATCGTATGGAAGCGGTTCTAGAAGATGCTTTCGTCCTTATTTCGGGTGGAAAGATTTCAGCACTTGCTGAGCTACTTCCTGTTCTTGAGAAGGTTGCGCAAGCAAATAAGCCACTTCTTATCATTGCTGAAGATGTTGAAGGCGAAGCACTTTCAACTCTCGTTGTAAACCGTATGCGTGGAGTATTTACATCAGCTGCAGTGAAGGCACCAGGCTTTGGAGATCGCCGTAAGGCAATGCTTCAAGACATCGCAATTCTTACTGGTGGCCAAGTAATTTCAGCAGAAGTTGGAATGAAACTTGATCAGGTAAATATCTCCGACCTTGGACAAGCTCGTCGCATCGTTATTACAAAAGATGCAACAACCATTGTTGATGGCGCTGGAGATAAGGCGCTTGTCGCCGCACGTGTTTCAGAAATTCGCAATGAAATTGAAGGCTCAGACTCAGACTGGGATCGCGAAAAACTACAAGAGCGCGTTGCAAAACTCGCTGGTGGAGTTTGCGTTATCAAAGTGGGAGCACACACAGAAGTAGAACTTAAAGAGAAGAAGCACCGCCTTGAGGATGCAATTTCTGCAACTCGCGCCGCTGTTGAAGAAGGAATCGTAATCGGCGGAGGAGCAGCACTTGTACATGCAGCTGATGCTCTCGAAGGCGATCTAGGATTTACTGGCGATAAGGCAGTCGGTGTTCGACTTGTTCGCAAAGCATGCGATGAGCCTCTCCGTTGGATTGCAGAAAATGCAGGACTTGAGGGCTACGTTGTAGTTTCTAAGGTTCGCGCAATGAAGCCAAATGAGGGCTTTAACGCTGCAACAGATGTTTACGGCGATCTTGCAAAAGATGGCGTCATCGATCCAGTAAAGGTAACTCGTTCGGCACTTGCCAACGCTGCATCTATCGCTGCGATGTTTATTACAACAGAAGCTGTTGTTTATGAGCGCCCAGCAGATTCAGAACCTGATGCTGGTGGACGTGGACATTCACATGGTCCAGGTGGGCATAGCCATTAGCTTGCGATTGGCTTAATAAATAGCCATTAGCTTGCTAAAAACCCGCACCGTAACCGGTGCGGGTTTTTTTATTTAGAAGAGTGTTTATGAAGCGTCTGAAAGTTTCTTTGCTGAATGATTGATAAGGATTGCTGCGCGATCATCTTCTGAAAGGCCGCCCCAAATCCCATATGGCTCTTGGTTAGCAAGGGCGTGTTGGCGACAACGCGCCATGACTGGGCAAGAGGCGCAGATTGCCTTCGCTGCATTTTCACGGTTACGACGACGAGGTCCACGTTCTCCATCTGGATGAAAGAACATCTCAGAAGGAAGCGTGCGGCAAGCACCCTCGTGCTGCCATTCCCAATCTTCGATTATCGGTAGTGGTACTCGTGCTATCTCAGCCATCTGGCTTGCTCCTTTTAGTTCTAAGTGACCTCAGGGTACAACCGTTTCATAAGTTGTTCA
>CAIMUD010000091.1 GCA_903844585.1 uncultured Actinomycetes bacterium
TCATATGCAGTGAGTTCTACACGCTTTGGATCAATTAAAATCAATCGCACATCATCTGGGGTGGCACGCATCAAAACTGATGTAATCATCGCATTGATCATCGAAGACTTTCCGGCACCTGTAGCTCCTGCTACAAGTAAGTGCGGCATCTTGGCAAGGTTTGCACAAACGAAAGTGCCTTCAACATCTTTACCTAACGCAACGAGCATTGGGTGGAGATCTTGCCCAGCAACACTTGAACGCATGACATCGCCAAGTGCCACAATTTCTCGATCTGCGTTAGGGATTTCAATACCAACAGCAGACCTACCTGGAATCGGCGAAAGAATTCGAACATCGCTACTTGCTACTGCGTATGAAATATTCTTAGCAAGAGCAGTAATTTTTTCAACTTTAACAGCGCTTCCGAGCTCGACCTCATATCGAGTTACAGTTGGACCACGCATAAATCCTGTTACCTCAGCATCGATATCAAATTGCGCGAAAACTTCTGTTAGAGCGGCAACAACAACATCATTGGCTTTGCTCTTCGCCTTTGATGCCGGTCCTGTTCGCAAAAGATCATGCGGCGGTAGCTCGTACTTTGAATCCCCTGTAAGCATTAGCTGTTCTGGTCGCTTTACTGCCGCCGGTGATGATGCAGCCACACGCGGCGCACTCTCGCGGGCAATCTCAACTGTGAATTCTTCATCGAAGCTCTCTTCGTCGAGCTCATCTTCTGCATCTTCCTGATGCGCATTCCAAGCAACGACAGGAGTTTCAAAGGGTGGAGTATCTGTAATTTCGAAGTCATCTGCTGCGCGTTCTGGTCTCTTTGACCAAATCCAAGCAAAAGTATTCTTTACTCGAATCAAAACCTTTGACATCGGGGTGGCAGTAACAACTAAAAGTCCAAAGAAGAAAACAATGACAAGTACAGGGTATGCAAGCATCGAAGTCATTAGCGCTTCCAGTGGCATCGATACGCCATAACCAAGAAAACCTCCGCCGTGACGCATTGCAGATGCGCCAGTTGGATTGATTGCGCCAAGAGATCCATTTAATAAATGGGCAAGTCCAGTCGAACTTAAGAGCAAAGTGAAAGTACCTACGATTATGCGCGCAGTAGCCTTTTTATCATCTGGAACTCTAAACATTCTAAAAGCAAAGTAGAGGAGCACGATGGGTGCAAGGAAACCTATACGACCAAAAGCACCATAAAAAAGAGCGTATAGATTTCTGCTTGCCACATTATCGGCTTTAAACCAAGTACCCGTAAAAGCTGCGAGTGAGAAAATTAGTAAGAGAAAAGCGAAACCGTCGCGATGATGAGCCGGATCTAAATCCCTTGCTCCACGAGCCAAGAATCGAACTGCAGAGCCAAGGGCTTTAGCGATTCCGTGCCAGATCGCCAAGAGCGCACGAGCTATAAAGGCAAAGACTGAGCCTTGTCTGCCCTTAGAAGTTGTGCGTTTTTTCTTAGCCACACCTTTAATCTTACTGGTCAGACCTCGATAACTACGGGAACAATCATTGGGCGGCGTCTATGTTTTTGACCAACCCAACTTCCAATTGTTCGGCGCACAACTTGAGAAAGTTGATGTGTGCCATTGGTGCCTTCTGAAACAGCGTGGCTTAGCGCCTTTTCAATCTGACCCTTTACTTCGTCAAAAAGAGCTTCATCTTCATTAAATCCTCGTGCATGAATATCAGGCCCAGCAATAATTTTTCCTGTTTGGGATTCAATAACAACGACCACTGAAATAAAACCTTCTTCGCCCAATATGCGTCGGTCTTTAAGCGATGACTCTGTGATGTCACCGATACTCTGACCATCGACATAGACAAATCCGCATGGAACGGCGCCCACTACTTCTGCGCGATGATCAACTAGATCAACAACAATTCCATTTTCGATAACAAAAGTATTCTCACGTGGAACGCCAGCTGAGATTGCAATCTCGGCATTAGCTTTGAGATGGCGCCATTCACCATGTACCGGCATTACAAATTTAGGTTTCACAATGTTGTAGCA
>CAIMUD010000092.1 GCA_903844585.1 uncultured Actinomycetes bacterium
CGTTCATACGAGGGGTTCTTGCGCTAATGCGTTTAGTCCTGGTTGGCCCACCAGGTGCAGGAAAAGGAACACAAGCTAAGTTTCTTGCCGAGCACTATGCAATTCCCCATATCTCTACTGGAGATATTTTTCGTGCCAATCTAAAAGCTGGAACAGATTTGGGCAATCAAGCAAAAGCATTTATGGAACGCGGCGAGTTAGTGCCTGATGATTTAACAAATGCAATGGTGCGAGATCGACTCAATGAGTCAGATGCCTCTAAGGGTTTCTTGCTCGATGGATGGCCACGAAATGTAAACCAAGCAGAAGTTTTGCATCAGATCATGACCGAGAAGAAGAGTCCGCTAAATGCTGCTCTTGAATTCTCTCTCGCAAATGAAATTATTATTGAGCGACTTTCTTCACGTCTTACATGTCGAGCATGTGGCGCTCCAGCTGAGGCTAAAGCAACAAAGTGTCCAGCATGCGGTGCCAGTGATCTCTATCAACGCGAAGATGACAAGCCAGAAGTTATCGCTCGTCGCCTTGCTGTTTATGAAGAACAAACAGCTCCAATTATTTCTTTCTACAAGAACCAAGGCCTGCTCGTAACAATTTCAGCAAATGGAGCTGTTGCAGATATTACAAAGCAAGCAATCTCCGCTCTCGATACCGCTAAATAACCCGGGACTTTCATGGCGATTCAGATTAAATCTCTTGAAGAACTCAAGAAGATGCGCCAAGCAGGCCTTCTTGTGCGAGGCGCCCTCGATGTCATGCGCGATTCAATTAAAGCTGGAATGCGTACAGATGCACTTGATGCAATTGCCGCTGCTTATATAAAACGCGGCGGCGGCGTTTCTAATTTTTATGGATATCACGGTTATCCAGCAACTATTTGCATCTCGATTAATGACGAGATTGTTCATGGAATTCCAGGAGATCGGGTATTAAACAATGGCGACATACTCTCTATAGATTGCGGTGCGAGTATTGATGGCTGGCACGGCGATGCGGCCTTTTCAATCGGAGTCGGAGAAATTGATTCGGCAGATCAGAAGATGATGGATGTCTGCGAAGAATCGATGTGGCGAGGTATCGCAGCAGGAAAAGTTGGCGCTCATCTGACAGATATTGGTTATGCAATTGAGCAGTACACGCTCTCAGAAGGAAATTACGGAATTCTTCAGGAATATGGCGGCCACGGAATTGGTACAGAGATGCACCAAGAGCCACACGTGCTTAACTTTGGAAAAGCTGGCAATGGCCCCGAATTAATTCCTGGAATGACACTTGCAATCGAACCAATGATCACGAGAGGTTCGCCAAAGACAAAAGTATTAGGTGATGATTGGACTGTTGTTTCAAAAGATGGTTCACGAGGCTCTCACTTTGAGAATTCATATGCGCTATTGCCAGATGGAAAGCCTTTTGTCCTGACCGAACTCGACGGGGGCAAAGCCAAGCTTTTCGCCCTTGGAATCGAAATTTCTGACCTTTTACAGTGACCTGCCCCTCACAAATGGGCGCTTTGATGTGGGTAGGTAGGTGCGCTTTTGCGGATTTCCCTTTATAAGGGGGGTGGCTTTAGACTCTCCCTTCGGCCTGCTCCGCAAGGGGTAGCCAAAAGTTCAATTAAAAAACAACAGAAGAAGGTAATTCGTGGCTAGTAAAGATGGTGCTATTGAAATTGAAGGCACTGTAGCTGAGGCGTTACCTAACGCAATGTTTCGTGTTGAACTAACAAATGGACACAAAATTCTTGCGCACATCAGTGGCAAGATGCGAAAAAATTATATTCGCATCCTTCCTGCAGATCGCGTAATTGTTGAGTTAAGTCCATATGACCTCACAAGAGGTCGCATTATCTATCGTTACAAGTAACAGGGGAGCAAGACTCATGAAGGTTAATCCAAGCGTTAAGAAGATTTGCGATAAGTGCAAAGTCATTCGCCGCAAGGGTCGCGTCATGGTAATTTGCGAAAACCTCCGTCACAAGCAACGCCAGGGTTAATTAATTAGTTAATTACTTCTAAAAATAGATAAATAAGTACGCGTGGTACGACTGAAAGAGAAATCTTTCAGACCCTTGGACCGGTAGGCCAAGGCTCAACAATTCGTTGAGAAGTACTGCGGAGGACCTCCGGATACAGATCGGTTGAATAAATGGCACGTCTTGTTGGTGTCGATCTCCCACGCGAAAAGCGCGTTGAGATTGCACTCACTTACATCTTTGGAATGGGTCTTACCCGTTCTCAAAAGACATTAGCTGAAACTGGC
>CAIMUD010000093.1 GCA_903844585.1 uncultured Actinomycetes bacterium
GCAGGTCTTGCTGGAATGGGCGACCTCGTTGCAACATGTGGATCACCACTTTCTCGTAACCGAACATTCGGAGAACTACTCGGCAAAACTGGCTCCATGGAAATGGCTACATTGCAAGGAGCAAAGACAGTAGAAGGTGTTGCATCCTCCAGCGCGATTGTTGAAATTGCTCATCGCGTTGGCGTTGAAGTTCCGGTCATTGAAGCTGTTGCTGACATCGTTAATGGATCTCTTACTCCAACGCAGGCTCTTACCCGATTGATGGAAATCACAACCAAGTCAGAGAACTTCATCCGATGAGCAAAAAACGCGTAGCGATAATCTGCGGCGGACGCAGTAGCGAACATGAAATTTCATGCATATCTGCTGGGGGAGTGCTCGCTGCGATAGATCGAAATAAATACGATCCAATTCTTATTGGAATCACAAAGTCAGGTAAATGGGTTCTTGTTCCTGAAAGCCACAAGATGGAAATTTCAGGCGGCGTTCTACCTAGCGTTCCAGAAAGTGCACCTGCAGTAATCGCAGATGTCGCTGGGTTTAGCGTTGCTGGTAAGAATCTTTCAATCGAAATCGTCTTTCCACTTCTACACGGACCATATGGCGAAGATGGAACTATTCAAGGGTTGTTAGAAATTGCAGATATCCCTTACGTTGGCTCAGGAGTATTAGCTAGCGCAGTAGCCATGGATAAATCTTTTGCAAAACCAATTTTTGCTAGCCACGGAATTAAAGTTGCAGCTGGTTTTACAGTCAAAGATGACCAATGGCGTGAGAGCTCTGAGGCTATTACAAAAAAAGCAGATCAACTTGGTTATCCGGTATTTGTTAAGCCGGCCCGTGGCGGGTCAAGTAAGGGCACCACAAAGGTTAAATCCTCATCCAATTTCGCCGCCGCAATCGATGAAGCTCACAAGTTTGATTCCAAGGCGCTAGTTGAGCAAGAGATCCTCGGTTTTGAAATTGAATGCGCAGTGCTTGAAATTGATGGCATTGTTAAAGCATCCACGGTTGGAAAAATTCACATTGATTCGAAGTTCGAATTCTATGATTTTGAAGCCAAATACCTAGATTGCGCTACATCAATTGAACTTCCAGCTCCGATTGACGCCAAGGTCAGCCAGGAGATTCAAAGACTTGCTGTCGAGGCATTCAAATCTCTCGGATGCTCTGGCCTTGCGCGCGTGGACTTCTTCTTAACAAAAAATAATGAAATTGTTATCAACGAACTCAACACAATGCCGGGATTTACTGCGACATCAGTATTTCCAAAGATGTGGCAAGCCAGCGGAATTGGTTATTCAGAAGTAATTACAGCGCTGTTGAAATGCGCGCTAACACGAAGTAACGGTGTTTTGAAATAGTTTAGTAAGTAACTGGGCAAGTCAAGGTTCGGGTTATTCCAGATACTGCTTGCACCTTTGACAGGATAAGTCGGCCGAACTCTTCCATTGAAGGAGCTTCACCGCGCATGATTACATCGTAAGGACCTGTAACACCTTCGGCCAGAGTCACACCAGAGATTGCTGAAACAGAGGCAGCAACACTGGAAGCTTTACCAACTTCAGTTTGAATCAAAATGTACGCCTGTACTGACATCTCTTTCTCCTTTGCTCTCTTGATTAAACATTTAACTGGCTGAACAAGATGGAACGCTACCGCATGTTCTAGGCTCTGCGCTATGGGAATCAGTGATGAGGGAATATATGAGTCCGAGGTCATTGCCCTCCTTGCGAAGATTTTTCGTCGCTCCGATCCCCGAATTGAAGTTGGGATTGGTGACGATGGCGCAGTCGTAAAAACATCTGGTCACCAAGTAGTTACAACCGATATGGCAGTTGAAGGAGTTCACTTTAAAAAAGAGTGGAGCAGTGCATTCGATATCGGAAGAAAAGTTACAGCTGCAAATCTTGCGGATCTTTTGGCCATGGGAGCGGTTCCAGATTTTTTAGTTGTTGCAATTTCGCTAACCGGTAATGAAGAGATGGAATGGATTGCCGAACTCGCAAAAGGTATAGCGCATGAAGCAAAACTTGGCGGCGCATCGGTAATTGGTGGAGATTTAGTTAGAGGTGAAGCAGTCACTATTTCAATGACAGCTCTTGGTAGCGTTGAAAAACCAATCCTTCGAAGTGGTGCAAAAGTTGGAGATTCTATATTTTTATCCTCACTTACTGGATGGTCTGCAGCAGGACTAAATCTTCTTGAAAAGGGAATTACCCCAAAGAGTCCAGAGGAAATAAAAGCAGTTGCGCAATTCTGCGCACCGAGCATTGATTACAGTATCGATTTCGCGAATGCAACTGCCATGTGCGACATCAGTGATGCAATTTTGGCGCAGGCAGAACAGCTTGCAAACGCATCGGGTGTTGCTCTGCACTTTGACGTAAACCTTATTAAGGAGGCGCCTGAATTTGCTGATCTGTCTGTAGTCGCTACATCGCTAGGCATAGATGTCTTTGAATTTATCTTTGGTGGTGGTGAGGACCATGTTCTTCTTGCTACAGGAAAAGGTTTACCAGGAATTTGTGTAGGCGCTGTTGTTGAGGGTTTTGGTTTAAAAGGTTTAGAAATGAAAAAAGCGCCAGCTACCTGGCGCCATTTCAATAAATAATATTAGCGAGTAACTTTTCCAGCCTTAAGGCAAGAGGTACATACGTTCTGGCGCTTTGTGTTTCCAGAAACTAGAGTCTTTACACGCTGAATATTTGGATTCCAGCGACGACGTGTCTTTACCTGTGAGTGTGAAACGCTATTTCCAAAGCTGGGACCCTTGCCACAGATATCGCATTTTGATGACACGGTCGAACTCCTTTATAAAAACTTACTTTGACTGGACTGGCTTGAACTGGGCGTAAGGGTAGCAAGCATCTGGCAAATACCGCCAATTCGCGCGGAAAGAGCGCCACAGTCGCGAGAGAATAAGGGCCATGGCCACCCTTGATTCAAAGCTGGAAGCAGTCATTGGAGACCGAACTTCAAAAGTAGTTTCAAATATTTTTGGCTACAAAACCGTCGGGGATTTGATTCATCATTACCCACGTAGATATTTAGTAAGAGGCGAGTTGAGCAATATTGCTGAGCTCAAAGAGGGGGATGAAGTAACCATGCTTGCTGAAGTTTTTAGCGCAACTAGTCGAAGACTTCATGCTCGCAAGGGAAATATTCTTGAAGTAATCGTCACTGACGGGAGTGCAAAACTTTCCCTTACATTCTTTAATCAGGCATGGCGTGAAAAAGAGCTAAAAGTTGGAAGCCAGGGGCTGTTCGCTGGCAAAGTTGGCGTATTTAACGGGAAACGACAACTTGCACATCCAGATTACGAAATGATTCCTGATGGAAATGATGTTGATTCAGCGGTTGCAGAATTTGCAGGA
>CAIMUD010000094.1 GCA_903844585.1 uncultured Actinomycetes bacterium
CGGTTGGAATATTTAACTCAGCGATATCTGTATCGCTAATTCCTTCAAGATGCTTAACGAGTGCGCGAAGTGAATTACCGTGCGCAGTCACTAGTACGCGCTTACCTGCTTTGAGGTCCGGAACAATGGCTTCATCCCAATAAGGAATCATGCGAGCTACAACATCCTTGAGACATTCAGTGGACGGCATTGCAGCGCCCAAATCGGCATACCTTGCATCTCCTGCTTGGCTGTACTTATCGTTTGCCTGAATTGGTGGAGGCGGAACGTCATAAGAGCGGCGCCATAATTTAAATTGTTCTTCGCCGTACTCGGCCAAAGTTTCTTTCTTATCTTTTCCTTGCAGCGCCCCGTAGTGGCGTTCATTGAGGCGCCATGAGCGGCGCACAGGGATCCAGTGGCGATCGCATGAATCAAGGGCGAGCTGGGATGTATGAATCGCACGGCGCAAAAGCGATGTGTGCACGACATCAGGAAGCAGACCACGCTCGGCTAAGAGCTGCCCTCCACGCGCTGCTTCGGCTTCTCCCTTTGCTGACAGGCGCACATCTACCCAGCCTGTAAAGAGATTCTTAGCGTTCCATTCGGATTCGCCGTGGCGCAAAAGGATTAGCTCGAAGTTAGACATGGCCCTTATCTTGCCAGTTAACCAATTGATTTGCGAATACTTGCCTTGTCATGACGCACGCGGTCATAAATATCAAGAGTGCCGCGCGCAGTTGCATCCCAACCAAAGTGCGATGCATGTTCGATTGCGCCCATTGAAAGTAATACACGACGTTGTGGTTCGTTAAGTAAACGTGCAATAACAGAAGACCACGCTTTTGGATCATGGCCGTCAACTAATACTCCAGAAATACCATCTGCGACAGCGGTACGAAGTCCACCCACTGCTGTTGCAACAACAGGTGTTCCGCAGGCTTGGGCTTCAAGTGCAACAAGTCCAAAGCTCTCTGAATAACTAGGAACACAGACTAAATCTGCTGCGCGATACCACTCGGCTAATTCAGTACGTGGAACAGGGTTTAAGAATCGAACAACATCTTGTATCCCAAGCCATGACGTTAAATCTTTGAGGCGTTCGACTTCTCCAGTACCAGCACCAGATGCTCCACCCATAATCAAAACAATTAATTTGCTACGAAGATGAGGCGAGTGAGAAAGCATTTCTGCTACAGAGCGAATTAAAACTTCTGGGCCTTTATGTGGCTGGATTCGACCAACGAATGCAAGAACGTGCGCATCTGCAGGTAATCCAACGGCTGCGCGCGCTGCTGCGCGACCGGCGCCAGGAGTAAATGAATACAGATCTACACCAGGGCTTACAACACTTACATTGTCTGGGCATGCATCATAAAGAGAGACAAGACTTGCAGCTTCTGCATCTGTGTTGGCAATAAGTGCGTCTGCGGCTGCGACTACTTGAGTCTCGCCCTGTACGCGAATCATTGGCTCTGGAACTTCGCCCTCTGCAAGGTTTAAATTCTTAACACGGGCCATCGTGTGCATTGTGTGAACAAGTGGAATCGAAAGCTTTGTAACCGCTGGCATCGCAATCTTGCCTGAAATCCAATAATGCGAATGCACAACGTCATAGCTATCTTTAGAAAGAATCTGTGAAAACTCAGCAGCAAGGGCTGGGATAAGAGCTGGCAATTGTTCTTTGGTTACCCCGTGCACTGGCCCCATATTTATTTGCTTGACGCAAACACCGGGCGCAATTTCAACTACATCGTCTACTTCTTCATTTGTGCGGCGAGTAAAAATATCTACATCAACGCCCATTGCAGCGATGCGCTTTGCGGATTCAGTTACATAAATGTTCATGCCGCCAGCATCGCCAATACCTGGTTGATCCAGTGGCGAGGTGTGCACCATAACGGTGGCAACGCGGCGGTTCATGGTTTCAAGGGTACGCGCTAAGAAATAGTTGCGCGAATGGTGCCGATTACAAGCGGCCCACCCATTACTTTTTCAGGCTCAAAAGCTGTTTTGATTCCAAATTCAGCAAGGCATGCATGGACAAGAGTTCTAAATGGGCGAAGTGAACCATCGCTAATTTTGAATACAAAAGTACGACCGTCAGGAAGGGATGCAATCTCTACTGCTTCTGCGCCATCTTTCATATACAGGCCAGGTACTTCTTGCATCATCTGCGTTGTGAGTCGACCAACGCCTGCGACCATTTCAGGAAAAGCGCGGCACGCCTGGATAACACTGTGGTGGGCGTTATCAGTTGAAATAGTGATTGTGCGAATTGCGCGAGCAAGTCCCATGACAGAGAGTAAAAATAGCGGCGCACCACAACCATCTGTACTAATCAGGGTAATTCTCTCGCCAGCTAGCTTTTCTATTTCATCTCGGATTGCAACTTGCAGAGGGTGGCTATCTTCTAAATATGTATCTAACGGCCAACCATTTATTTTGCAGGTAAGAATCATCGCTGCATGTTTACCGCTGCAGTTCATGGCAATGCGAGTTGGCTCGGCCTCTCCCCACGCGCGGCGTTCTGCCTCACCTAGCGGGCGATCTAGCGAACATTGCAGCGCACTTTCATCAACTCCAGCGAGCGCCAATATTTCGCGCACCGCAGCTAGATGCATTGGTGAACCTGAATGACTTGATGCAGCCATAGCTAACAGCCGTGGCTCAAGTACAAGCCCACTTCGCACCATCGCAGCAGCCTGAATAGATTTAACACATGAACGCGGGAAGATCTTGGTATCTACATCGCCAATTGATTTGCGCACTGAACCATCTGCATTAAGTGCCACTAAATATCCGCGGTGGCTAGATTCGACGACCCCGCTTCGAGTTACTTCAGCTAGAAGCCCATCCGCAATTGCTGACATAAAAATTAATCCGTTTGGCGTTCAAGAGAAGACCAGATATGAGCTTGTAGCTCTTGCCCTTCAGCTGCCATGTCATAAGCAAAGAAAAGCTCTCCCGCAACAAGACCGTAGAGACGGACTCCTGCTGTAACAATCTTTGCTGATGGTGCTGAATATCCCTGATCCATAACTAGTTGAATCTTTGGTCCATCAAATTGGCCAACCCAACCTTCGGTAATTCCGGTGTTATGTGAAATCAACACTTCCAAAACGTTATTTGGCTTTACGCGCCAAAACCTGTTTCTGATCCTGCAGGGCGAATTATTTCGCCATCTGAATCAATAATCCACGAACGTGAGTAATAGTTTAAAAATGGACGCCCATCGTGGTTAAAAACAACTTCGTGTGCGAATTCGAAAGGTTCGATAGTTGGATATTCACCGCGACCTTTACCGCGCCAAGTTCCAACCATCCAGGCAAGTGGATTGAGATCGGCATGCAAACCTTCAGGAATTGTAAAGACCACTAGAGCCTGCCCCTCTTATAAGTGCGACCATCGCGCGCTTGTGACTGGCGCTTACCGCGCACTCCATAAATTACGAGCGCCACACCAATTGCTATTGAAATTAAACCGAGCGCAACGGATGTGAACAACTCCATGGGCCAAGCCTACGCCTTATTGCGAGGCGCTAACGCCACCAACGCTTAGCTCGATATCAGTTGGCGTATTTCTTTTTAAAATCGCAAGTGCAATCGGACCTAACTCGTGATGGCGCGCAACTGTTCCGAGAAATCCAACAACCACACCATCCTTTTCAACTGGAGTTCCAGGCGCTGGCATTACTACTGCGCTTCCATCAAGGTGCAACATCGCCATGCGACGTGGTGGATTACCAAGATTAAATACTTTCGCAACGGTTTCTTGACCTCGGTAACAACCCTTATCCATGTGTACCGCGCCGTTTAGCACGCCAATTTCATTGGGAATAGTTTTGTGGTCGGTCTCAAAACCAATGCGTGCACGCCCTGCTTCTACTCGCTCAGCATCTAACGCCCATGTTCCAACCTGAAGTGCGGTGGAAGCAAAAGTCTTTTTCATTTCTTCTAACTCACTTCGTGGCACAAGTACAAATGGACCACCAATATTTGTTGCAGCCCCTGGCGCGCGCAGAACAGCAAATTCACCTGAAGCATCTCGAACATCTACTTGCAGCATAAATTTCAACTTCTGCAAATATTGGATTAGACCAGTTTCATACCCCGGATCTATAACTAAATAAGTTGTATCGCCATCGTCTACTACATTAAATTGATATTCGACTCGGCCGTTAGGATCCAAGATAAGAGCCGCTACCCAATCAGCGGCAACTAACTCAGATAAATGTTGTGTTGTTAAATCATGTAACCACTTAAGGCGATCAGTTCCACTGACTGCAATAATCTTTAAATGTGAAAGATCTGCCCATGCGTTGCCTTCAAAGAGTAACCGCTCAGCCTGTCCAGGGAGACAAAGCGTGTGTTTCTCTTACCTGCGATTTCCTCTACTGTGGCCGATAAGGCGGCTAAGACGTTGTTTTGCTTCTTCTCATCCTCTCGGGTAACG
>CAIMUD010000095.1 GCA_903844585.1 uncultured Actinomycetes bacterium
CTGATTACGACATGGATAAGAAAGGCTTTATTGATTTGATGGTTGGTCAGCCTGGAGATGGTGGCAATTTGGTTGCAAAGATCACTGATATTCAAATCGACGGTACTGCAGCCATTGCAACTGTTAAGGAAGAAGGCTTCTGGGGAATCTACGCATTCACAGATTACTTCAGCCTTTCAATTCTTGATGGCCATTGGCAGATTACTAATAAGACATTTGCTAATACCGGTGTAGCAAGCGCGTAAAATATTGTGTAATTGGTTTTATCTAAACGATAGGTAAGTGGGTGTATCAATGCCCACCTACTTATCGTTTTCATTTTCTAGCTGGTCCAGGTTAGGCCTTGGAATTTTTGGGCGATCTCCACGTACAAATCGTTTATACATATATATAGCAACGCCTGCAAAGAATGGCCATTCAAAGGTATAGACCCAGGCTCGCCAGTGACCCTCATGTGCACGGTGCCATTCAAACCAACCAGCCCACATACAAAATGGAATCACAACAGCTAGAACAAGGAGAAAAGTTTGCTTCTGTTTTTGCGTCAGTGGCTTTAACTCTTCGCCATCTTTGACCCAGTCTGGTGCTTCAAATTCCTTCTCAGCCATTGTGGGCAGCTCTTTCGGCAGCGATCTCTGCATCAATTTCTACAGATTTTCTCTCTTCAGATTTAATCCAGTGATAGACGGCAAATGACATCCAAATGGTGTCGATGATCATTGCGCCAGACCACATCAAGGAACCACCACGGCGCTGATCATCAAGGGTATACATCTCGTTGTAGAGGGAACCTCGACTGACGTAGATAAAGAATCCCGTAAGAGTTTCAGGGACCATCATCAAAAAGAGTGAGATAACAGCCATTGCAGGTGAAACTCTTCGATTTAGAAAATTTCTATCAAGCAGGTTGAAATAGAAGCAGTATGGCAAGGCGATATAGAGCGGGACTTCAAGATAGGTATGTGACCAAGGGTGTTCCATAATGAATGAGTGCGGGCCGGGAAGGTGCACACCAATCATGAGCGCGGCATAACTCACCCAACTAAAGATGGGATGAGTAAGTGCCCTAAAGATTTTTCCAGATGGATGAAAGTTTGATGGTGTTCCAAGAACTAAGAGCGGACCAGTCAGCATCATCATCGTGATGT
This sequence comes from uncultured Actinomycetes bacterium, assembly GCA_903844585.1. The sequence goes on from CAIMUD010000095.1 coordinate 1,149, forward strand.
GTTGAACCATATGGAGTGAGAAGTAATCCATTGCTCGTGCACCTATGGGAGTATTAACAACCGCAAGAATCGAGATCAACCCTGAATAGAAGAAGATTGTCTGGCGAGCTGTTGATGAGCCAAATTTGAGATAGAGAAAAGCCAGTAGCAGCACTGGAATCAAGATCTCAGGGGCTAGCTGCCACGAACTGAGCACGCCTATATCGTGGTGATGCATCTCCATAGCCCACGAGGCTAGCCCTCATTTGAATCCAGAGATACGCATTAACTGAAAAAACCGTGGGAATTAACCCGCGAATACCCTTTAGTAATTATCGAATCGGGCGTACTCTGCCTAAATCCTATTCATACCAAATATGAGTGCTAGCAGTTTGGACTCAACGAAGAGTGAGGACTTGAATGAATAAGCGAATATTCGCTGCGCTGGCGACAGTCGTACTCGGTTTCGGTGTTATCGCCGGAATCGGAACGTATGTTGTTGCGGCCAAAAATGATCCAGGAGTAATCGTTGCCCAAAAGGCCGATTCCTATACAGCTCCCGATGGAACTGTATATCCGCAAGTAAAACTCTCACTCAATGTCTATCCCAATAGCGGGTTCGGTGGCCAGCATGGCGCTGGAGGTGGTGCGCATCCTGACTACGTCAGCTAC
>CAIMUD010000096.1 GCA_903844585.1 uncultured Actinomycetes bacterium
CAATTTTATGGACTTCAGCAAAGCGCTTCTGAAGCGCAAAGCAACCATCACGCCCACCTGACATTTTATGAAGTGGGACAACTCCAAGCGGGAGATCCTCTTCGCGTAATTCATCTCGGCTGACGCCAAGTTCATTCATGATTAAATCGCGGCCATAACGCATACGTGTTTGATTGGCTTTACGAACGCGATCCCAACCTAAATCTGCATAGAACTTAAAGGCAGCAGGTGCGGCAAGCCATGCAGTCACATCTACAGTTCCGAGCATGTCCCATGGGAGTGGGTATGGCATGTCATCTTGCCAAGAAACTATGAGTGGACGGATCTGCTCTTGCCAACGTGGCGCAATGCGATAGACGCCGGCTCCGGGAGGGGCGGCAACCCACTTATGTAAATTACCAAACCAGAAATCTGCATCGAGGCGATCTAAATCAGTATCAATGTTGCCTGGGCTATGTGAAGCATCAACAACAAAGGCGATGTTGCGGGCCCGACAGATGTCAGCTAATTCATAAATTGGAAATGTGCGCGCAGTAGCAGAAGTTACGTGATCCACAACAAGCATGCGAGTCTTCGAAGTAAGTGCTGCTTCAATCAACTTGATTGACTCTTCATCAGTTGCAATACGTGGCACAACTACTTCAACTAATTTTGCTCCAGCTGCGTCAACCGCGCGCTTAACAGCATAAGTAACTGCGCCGTACTCATGATCGAGAACAATCGCTTCATCGCCTGCCTTGAAGGGGAAGGCACGCATCGTGGTGCTTGCACCCTCAGTGGTATTGCGAACAAAGGCAATCTGCTCGGGCTTCTGGCCTAAATACTTCGCAACAGCAGTGCGTGCTTCGATAATCGCTGGCTGGCAGATCCGAGAGTAGAAAGCAACCGGATTAAATTGCATGAGATCGCGCCATTTTTGCTGCTCTTGTAAAACTCCTGTAGTCACTGCGCCATAGGAACCATGATTGAGATGGCGCACACTGGGGTCGAGCTTCCAGGCCGATTTATAATCTTGAAGATCGAATTCCATTTCAGCTACCCCTTAACAATTCCCGCGGATAGTCCGGAAATCATGAACTTCGACATGAGACCAAACATCACCATAGTCGGAATAACACCGATCATTACCGATGCGGCAAGGCCGCCCCACTCAATGTAATAAGCGCCGATAAATGAACGCTCTGCGACTGGGAAAGTCTTATTGGCATCCGAATCGATTAAGACCATCGCAAGGAAGAGTTCGTTCCAGCAACTGACAAAGGAGAAGATGAAAGTCGCGGCAATTCCAGGAAGTGCAACGGGAAAGACAACGCGAAAGAGTGCGGTGAAGCGATTGCATCCATCGATGAGTGCTGCTTCATCAAGTTCGGGCGGAATCCGCTGCAAAAATCCGCGCAACATCATGGTGGCGAATGGAACAGAACCACCGAGGTAACAGAGGATCAGCGCGTAGAGCGTGTTCAGAAGATGAACCCTATTAAGCAAAAGATAGAGGGGTGCTAAAGCAATTAAGCCTGGAATCATCTGCGTAATGAGGAAAACCAAAAGAATCTGGGACTTGCCGCGGAATTGATAGCGCGCCAATGCGTAAGCACCGAGCGCACCAATAAAGACCACAAAGATTGAGGCAGCAAGTGCCACAACCAGAGAGTTCCTCATGTAGGTACCGAAGGCGTAATCCTTGAAGAGCTTTCGATAGTTGTCTAATGTCGAATTGGCATGTGGAAAATAAAAATGTTTGGTGGTTTCACGAAGGGGACGAATCGAGGTAAGAAACATCCAGTAAAGCGGGAAGACGGTAAATATCAGCCAGATAGAGAGAAGTGAAACTTTTGTGGCTTTGCCTAGTGCCTTTAACATAATTAGTGCTCGCTTTCGTTAAGGCGAGTCGCCAGTAAGTAGAAGAGAGTGAAGACAAAGAGAACGGCAAGGATTACCAGACCCAGGGCTGAACCACCGCCCCAATCTTGATCGTAAGTAATTTTCTGCACCAGCCACGAAGAGAGAATGTGCGTCTGCTCATTGGGCCCACCACTTGTCATACCAAAGATCACTTCTGGTGCATTGGTTATCCAAATAACACGAAGCAGAATAATCATGACAAGCGTCGAGCGAATGAAAGGAACGATAACTCTAAAGAGGGCTTGGCTCTTACTGCAACCATCGAGTTCAGCTGCTTCCAAAATCTCTTTTGGCACACCTTGCAAGGCGGCAAGGATCATGATGACGAAGAAGGTAACGCCATACCAAATATTAGTAATGATGACCGCTGCCATGGCCCACTTGTCATTAGAGAGCCAAGGAATTGGTGTCTTGATAATGTGGAAGTTTTTGAGGATGTCATTCAAGACACCTAAGTTCTCGTCAAAGATCCACTTCCACATCAGGCCGATAAGAAAACCAGAGAGTGCCCAGGGAATGAAGATAATTGCTTGGTAAAGGCCAGAGAAGCGGAACTTATTGCGAAGATAGAGAGCTAAACCAAATCCGATCATAAATTGAAAGAAGAGTGAGGCTACAACCCAAATGATCGAATTAATAACAATTCTTTTGAAGTGCAAATCATGAAAGAGGTTTCTAAAATTTTCCAGACCGTTGTAGTGAATATCGCTCTGTTGCGTCAGTAAATAATGCTGGAATGAGAGATTGGCAGTCTTGAAAATAGGATAGTAAATAAATATACAAACAAGGATTAGAGCAGGAAGTAAGAACCAGAGCGGTGCCAGAATATTGCGAGAAGATTTTTTATTGCGATGCTGGAGTTTAAAGACACTCTGACTCATGTTTGAAACTTACCTCCAAAGGATTATTCACTTACTCAATGCTTGAACTTACCTAGCATGGAGAGCGGTGGCTAGTAATTGCTTACTAACCACCGCCGCCATCGCTAATTGCTTAGCTAACGAGCTCTAACTTATGCCTTTGGCTTGGTGCACTTGGTATCCCAGTAGGTCGCCCATTGATCGAGCGCTGCTGAGGTTGTAAGTGTTCCGGCCTTCATGGCTTGCATATCCTTATCTGCTTGAGTGAAGAAATCACCGTAGCAAGGTTGTGCAACGTCAGTACCGTCTAGCTTGATTTCCTTAGGATCTAGTCCAACCTTGCTATAGATCGCCCAAGCACCAGTCTTGAAGAATGGATCCTTAGCAGCGGTCTTTGTAACAGGGCCTACACCGTAAGCACGAGCGAAGATCGAAGCTTGTGGATCTTGTGTGATGTAATCCAAGAATCCTGCTGCGATGTTCTTGCACTTTGATGACTGAGCAACAGCCCAGCTGCCACCAGTTACATCTTGTGCTGAGTAACCAGTTGGACCCTTTGGAATTTGCGCCATGATCCACTTGCCACTGTCGAATGGTGCGTACTTCTCTTCTACCATCTGGATAACTTCGTTATCTTGGATGAGGTAGTTAGCAGTTCCATCGATGAAGCCTTGAACCATTTCTGGATAGCCCCATGCGATTGATCCTGGAGGTGAAGATTCATTCCAGATCTTCATAAGTTGATCAAGTGCAGTCTTTGACACTGGATTATGGAACATGCTGGTACCGGTTGACTTGTTGTAGTAACCGCCAGAGTTCAAATCTGGTGCGTTGTATGCACGGATGATGAATACAGCTTGTGTGAATGACGCGCGAGCGCCACGCATTGCGTAGACATAGGAATTAGAACCAGCCTTTTGCATGGACTTTGCATTGTAAACATCGGTCCATGTTGTAGGAATCGCAATTCCTGCATCCTTAAATGGTTGCACGCGGACGAATGACGCCTTTGTGTAGTAACCATTTGGAACTGTATAAATTGTTCCCTTGCCGTAGATCTGTGCTTGGAACTTTGAATAATCTGTAAGTCCAGCAAAGCCCTTGGTCTTGGAGAAGTATGGGAAAATGTTAGCGAGTTGCTTAGCTGACATTGCCTGACCACCAATTGCGCCACCTGGCTCAATGATGTCAATGTTCTTGGCCTGTAGAAGCTGAGTGATCTTCGCTGCGGAATCTGCCTGTGATGGAGAGATAATTTCTACCTTCACATTTGGATGAGTTGTTTCGTATGTACGTGCGAATGCGTTCAGCAATGGAGTACGTGCTGGACCAGCAAAGAATTCGATTAAACGAACGTTTACTGGCTTAGCCTTTGTCGGTACGCAGTTCCATGTGGCATCTGCGGCCGAGCTTGTACCCACTGTGAAAACACTTACGCCAAGAGCGAGCGCTGCAACAACAGCTGCTCCCTTGCGTGATGCAAAGTGCTTCTTCAAGTAGTGCCTCCTATTTAGGTAATGGAAAATCCCTTAAAAGGTGCAAAGGATTTGCAGCGATACTATGGGTCAGCGGGCTGAAATAGCAACGATGAAACATAGGGGTGAGTCTCCGCGGTGATAAAGTTTTGTTACCTGCATTTTTTCGCGTAACCTTTCGTTATCAAAAACGCAATAAACGCAGCAGCAATCGTGTTTAGTAGGTCGACTAGGAGTGAAATACTCCATTCCTGAGAAAGAAGGAGCGCATAAATGGCAGATAGCAGTTTCGACATCGTCTCCAAGATTGATCGGATGGAGCTCGATAACGCCGTTAATCAATGCGTCCGCGAACTCGATACCCGCTTTGACTTCAAAAATACTGGGGCAAAAGTTGAACTCATCGGTGAAAAAATTGAATTGGAAGCCGGCACTGAAGAGCGAGTAAAAGCAGCCCTTGATG
>CAIMUD010000097.1 GCA_903844585.1 uncultured Actinomycetes bacterium
CTGGCTTACAGTTGCGTTTAGTCAATACTTATCCTCCTGATTTAGCTGCATTCGACAAAGCGTCAGGGTCAGCAATCTGGATCAAATCCCCCTCGGCCCGTATGTGGACCAGACAATAAAAAAGCCCTCACAAGGAGGGCTAGACGCTTCACACGCTTGGTTGCTCGAAGGAGCCACATCTGCTAGTGCAATCCACCTTGCCCGGGAGGCAGGTTGGCTTGGGCGTCAGCCCAACTCTTGATGACGTTTTGATCTTATCACTTGAAACTAGTATCAGGCAACACAAGCTCAATACATGATCTTGTAAATAGCTAGGATGTGAAAAACAGGAAAAACATATGAAAATACTTTATGTGGACATGGATAACGTTCTGGTCGACTTCCCATCGGGCATAGCCAAAGTGCCAAAAGAAATTCAAGATCAATATGAAGACAGACTAGATGAGGTGCCTGGCATCTTCAGTCTTATGGACCCCATGCCGAAGGCTATTGAGAGTTACAACTTTCTATGTAATCACTTTGACACTTACATCCTCTCTACAGCGCCGTGGCATAACCCTAGTGCATGGTCTGACAAATTGTTGTGGGTTCAAAAGTATTTGGGAGAGTCTGCATACAAGAGACTAATTCTGTCCCATCACAAAAATTTAAATGATGGTCAATACCTAATTGACGATCGAACTAAGAACGGCGCTGATCGTTTTGCCGGTGAGCATATTCACTTTGGTACCGAGCGATTTCCAGATTGGCCAGCTGTTGTGGCTTATTTAAATAAAAAACCACCTGAAGGTGGCTAATTCACTTCCAACGCAAATCTAACTTGCGGTGATGCGCGGCGCAATCGCGCAAGTAAAGGTTAATCAGACTTTGGTATGGAATGCCAACCTGCTCCGAGATACCTTTGAAGTAGCCAATTGAATCCTCATCCAAACGAATGGTGATCTGCTTCTTCAGTTGGGAAGCATAAGGATTCTTGCGAGCCTTTGTGAAATCGTATTCTTTTCTCATGGTGCACCTTTTATCGGTATTGCTTAGATTCATGTGTGGAAGCCTTACGAGCAGAAATGATCCGGATCACATTTCCTTGCTCACGATAGCAATGGCAGACCAACACAACTTTGAGTGAGCTACTTAGACCCAGAAGAACAAACCTTTCCTCATCATCGGAATGATCAGGGTCATCAATCAATTTTGCGTTTTCATCAAAGAAAACCGTACGCGCCTCTTCGAAAGAAATCCCGTGTTTCTTTTCGTTAGCAGAAGCTTTCCTAAGATCCCATTCAAATTTGATGTTACTCATAATTACACTGTAGTTTATTTTTATGATCTGGGCAATAGCTTGACTAGATCAATACTTACTGTGCAGCATGATCACCCAGTGTCCACGATTCCACGCTGCAGGCCTAAAGTGGAAAATATGTTCTAACAAACTAAAAAATAGTCAAAATTACACGGGTCTTTTCTAGACAACTATCCCCGCCCTCCCAAACTGATTGACTGGAGCAACAAATGAACCCCAAAGACATTCGTACCTCATCCGACCCAGACTTAGCTGGCTCATATGCTGCAATGCTTCGTGCAGCACGTTCAGCAGAAGACTTGGCTA
>CAIMUD010000098.1 GCA_903844585.1 uncultured Actinomycetes bacterium
AGTGGGTCATCAGAAAAAGAATCTTCTGCTTTACCTGGCGTTGTTAGAACTTTCTCTGCTAAATCAGAAAGTCCGTTGAATGGGTCAATGAATTCAGGCTTGGCGCCTGTTAACTCCAAAGCCATTGCGTTAATTGTGAAGTCTCGGCGCGCTAAGTCGCCTTCAATGTTTTCACCATAAACAACTTCAGGTTTGCGGCTATTAGCGTCGTAACTTTCACTTCGATATGTAGTTACTTCAACCGTTGTATCTGCGCGCTTACCAGCGACAGTTCCAAATTCAATTCCTGTATCCCAAACACTTTCAGCCCAATCGCTTAATATTTTTTTACTTTCTTCAGGGTGGGCATTTGTTGTGAAATCTAAATCGTTACCAAGGCGACCTAAAATTGCATCGCGCACTGGTCCGCCAACTAGAGCGAGCTTGAAACCTTTTGCAGCGAATGCGTGTGCGAGCGAACTTGCCAGCGGTGCCCGCTCAATCAGAGAACGAATTGCTAGTTCTCCCGCGGCACCTAATTCGGCGCGATGTTGGCTAGTCACAAGAGTTAAGGTTAGAGCAGTACCCTTGCTCTATGACCCCGGCACCTAGTGCGGGCAGCGAAGGTACGAAGAAGAAGCGCAGGCGTAAACGCCCCGCAAATCGCGCCCCACAGAATTCAACTCCTGGCGCACCTACAAAAGATGGTGCCCAGCAGAGAAAACCAAAGCAGCCTTATGCAAAGCGCGTCGACGAAGTCAGCGCGGGCGGACTCGTTATTGATACATCGGGGAAAAATGGACTGCTTATCGGACGCATTGATCATAAAGATACAAGTGGAAAAAGAATTCTCTGGTCACTGCCAAAGGGACATATAGAAGAAGGTGAAACTCCAGAAATCGCTGCGATGCGTGAAGTCGCTGAAGAAACTGGAATTCAATCTGAAATCTCGCGCTCACTAGGCGTCATAGATTTCTGGTTCATGGCTGGTGGAAAACGAATTCATAAAACAGTTCATCACTATTTATTTACCGAAACCGGCGGAATACTTGCGGCCCAAGAAAGTGAAGTCGATGAGGTTGCATGGTTTCCACTCAATGAGATTGTAGAAAAGCTTGCATACCCTGACGAGAAAAAATTAATTGCGCGAACGGGTGCGACAGAATGAAAAAATTGGCAGCGATTTTTCTTTCACTTATCGCGGGATTTTCTTTTCTATCCTTCTCTCCCGCAATTGCAGAAAACGCGCCAATTATTATTGCTGACAAACCTCATCAACTTTTTAATGGAACATTTCATGACGACGAACTTGCAACGTCATTACTCCCAGATGGAAAACTCGGGGCGCGAGTATTTAGCCCCCCACGTGGTGCTAACACATGGGTAATTGATGGAAGACTTCTTGATGAAGTATCTGCAATGACAGATGGATATGTGCTTGAGAATAAAAAAGAAGGAACTGGTTCACTCGCAGCAAAATCTTGGCTGACGCGATTGGCACTTAGTACGGGGGGCGATTACATCTATGCACTCGCGTATGGAAATCCAGATATTGCGATTGCTCAATCATTGGCACCTAGTGAACTCACTTTTTATCTCACCTACGGAAAAGCCCAAGTAGAAAAGCAGCTAAAGCGAAAAGCAATAATTGATCAATCAAGGGTGACCGGCACATCTAACATGAGTCCGCTTTCAAAAAGGGATTACACTCAAAGTCGCCAATCTTTATCAAAGTTATCGACAGTGATTTACACACCCGCAATTGAAGCGGTGCGTGCAAACTTATCTATAGTGCTTAACCCTTATATGAAAAAGGAAGACCGCGAAATATTTACAACAGACGCGGTAGTGAGTGTTCAAAAATTTGTTAACAAATTGCGCGTTACTAGCGGTAATTACCAATTAACATCTAAAGAAGTCAAAGTCCCAATAACGCTCACCAATGACTTTGATGCACCGGTAACTCTCAATTTATCTCTCTCGCCACTTAATTCTCGTGTTCAAGTGGGCAGCGAATTTAAAGTAACTATCGCGGCGAAATCGCGTTCACAGCTCGCCGTTCCTTTTACTGTTATCGCTCCTGGTGCTACAACTGTTATCGCACAATTTACAAATGACAAGGGTCAAAAGATTGGCGAAGAAGCTACGCTGACTCTCAACCTCTCAATTTTTGATGCACGCGTAGCTTGGTTTACATCTGGTGCAGGCATACTTCTCTTACTGGCTGCAATTACGCAGACAGTTCGCAGAATTCGCAGGTCTGGCGCATGAAGACGAATGATTTATTCCGCGCATCTGGAGTGATGGCCGTTGGCACAATTCTCTCGCGAATTACAGGATTTGTGCGCGCCGTTCTTGGTGTTGCAGTTCTTGGTACTGCTCTATTAGCCGATACCTACAACGTTGCAAACACAATGCCAAATATTTTATACAACTTGCTTGTTGGTGGAGCGCTCACGGCAGTCTTTGTACCTCAACTAGTCAGGTCATTTTCTGATCATGATGGTGGAGAAGGTTTTGCATCGAGGCTTGTCACAACTATTTCGGGAATCTTGCTTCTGCTTGTAATTGTGGGTGTAATTTTTGCACCTTCGCTAGTGCATTTATATGCACCTGAATTCTCATCTCTAGGATTTGAAGCGGAGAATCAGATTGCGATTGCCTTTACTCGGTATTGCTTGCCTCAAATTTTTTTCCTTGGGCTTTTCACAATGCTCGGGCAGATTGCTAACGCTCGGGGATCTTTTGCACCACTTATGTGGGCACCGATTGCAAATAACTTAGTTGTAATCGCAGTCTTTTCTGGAGTCCTCATACTGGAGCACTCGCTCTCAATTTCTTCAATAACTGATGCACAAATTCA
>CAIMUD010000099.1 GCA_903844585.1 uncultured Actinomycetes bacterium
GGGGGAAGTGTTTATTGGGTTAAGGAAGTTAGCTAAAGGGTGCCTATTTGTCATGGCTGGGCTGTAGTTTTAGCATGCATTAATCCAAAGTTAAGGGGATTCCACAGATGAGCCAAGCCACCCAGCAAGACATCGAGTCGTGGCTTTGGGACTCCGCCAACATCTTGCGCGGCCCTGTAGATCCCGCAAACCTGCGTGACTTCGTCTTTCCACTTCTATTCCTTAAGCGCCTTAGTGACACTTGGGATGAAGAGCAAGAAAAGGCAACGAAGAAGTTCGGCAAAGATCTTGATGAAGAAACAGCTGCAGATTTTCACACCTTCCAAATCCCTAAAGGTTGTCACTGGGCTGATCTACGTCGTGCTGCTGAAAATCAGGGTGTACTCATTCAAAACATCATGCAGAAGATTGAAGAAGCAAATCCAAAACAATTAGCGCAAATCTTTGGAAACGCTCCATGGGCAGATCACAACAAGATGCCACCAGAGCGTCTTGAAAAACTTGTTAGCCATTTCAGTCAAAGAGATCTCTCTCCTAGCAAAGTATCTAACGATCTCTTAGGAGGTGGTTACGAGTACTTGCTCAAGCGATTCTCTGATGAGAGCTCAACGAGTGCGGGCCAGTTCTTCACCCCTCGTGCTGTAGTCCATTTACTCGTTCGCATTCTTGGGCCGCAACCAACAGATTCAATCTATGACCCAACATGTGGATCTGCAGGTATGTTGATCGAAGCTGCAGCTGAAGTAAAACAATCAGGTGGTTCAGTACAACGCATGCGCTTCTATGGTCAAGAAGTTAACCAAACATCGGCTGCTATTGGACGCATGAACCTTTTCATTCATGAAGTCGAAGACGCTCAAATTCGACGTGAAGATACATTGAATAATCCAAAGTTCATCGATGCTAAAGGAAAGCTTGATCAATTTGATTTAGTAGTAGCTAACCCTCCTTTCAGTCTTAAAGACTGGGGCGCTGATAAATGGGCAACAGATCCACATAAGCGCGCAATCGGCGGAGTTCCACCTAAGAACAATGGTGACTATGCATGGGTGCAACACATGATTACATCGATGAAACCCGAAACTGGTCGAGTTGGTGTTGTTATGCCCCACGGAGTCCTATTTAGAAGCGGTGCAGAAGGTGCAATTCGCAAGCACCTCATTGAATCGGATCTCCTTGAAACCATTATCGGCCTTGCACCAAATCTTTTCTATGGCACAACCATCCCAGCTAGCTTGATGTTCTTTAGAGCCACAAAAGATAAGAAGCGCAAAAAACATATCCTCTTTATTGATGCATCAAAGCGATTTGGTAAAGGTAAAGCTCAAAACTTCCTGACAGATGAAGATGTTGAAGATATCTTCGCTGTTTACCAATCAATGGGTGAGGCTGAAAAAGAAAATATATCTGCACGCCTTGTTTCTCACGATGAAATTGAAGAGAACAACTGGGATCTCAACATTGGTCGCTATCTCAAGGCAGATGCTGCAGAGGTTGTCGATGTTCAAGACGCTCTTGCCTCTTTTGGCCAAGCACGTACCGAACTAGCAGCTGCCGAGAAAGCTTTACTCGCCAAGTTAAAGGCTGCTGGCTATGCGTGATGGTTGGGTTGAGACAACCCTTGGAGAAGTTTCCGCACTTCAGATGGGAAGAACGCCTTCAAGACGTGAAAATTCTTATTGGACTGATGACTTAACTTACCCTTTTTGCACAATTGCAGATATGGATGCCAAGTATGTGGAGCCAAAAAGAGAGGGTGTCACGAAGGCCGCAATAATGGATGGCAAAGCAAAAATGGCAACAAAGGGCACACTGTTGATGTCATTCAAATTAACAATCGGCAGAATGGGGTTTGCTGCACGTGACATTTTCCCTAACGAGGCAATTGTTATGATCGAAGCTGACGAATCCAAAGTGTTAAACGAATTCTTGTATTTAAGATTAGCGTCAATGGATCTGACTGAAGGATCTGGGCGGGCAGTAAAAGGGTCAACGTTGAATTCGGCATCTATTGCTTCGATAGCCTTTCTTGTGCCCCCACTCCCCGAACAAAAAAGAATTGTTGACTTAATATCCTCGGTCGATTGCTACGTCGAAGCCCTCCAGCAGCAATTAGAGAGTGCAAAGAGATCAAGAAATGCCGTGCTGCATGAGTTGTTAAGTTCGGGCGGCGATGACTGGGTTGAACACAAATTAATCGATATGTTTGAAATCTATCAACCTCAAACAATTGCAAAATCTCTCATGTCTAACGACGGAGAATTTATCGTTTTTGGTGCAAATGGACCGATTGGTCGCTATCACGAGTTTAATCACGAAGAACCTGAAGTCGTTGTAACTTGCCGAGGGGCGACCTGTGGAACGATCAACATGACACCTCCCAAAACTTGGATTACAGGAAATGCGATGGTCGTTAGTCCAAAGACGTCAGAAGTATCGAAAGACTTTCTTTACTGGGCATTAGTTGCTGGAGTGGATATTCAGTCAGTCATCTCTGGATCAGCACAACCTCAAATTACTAGGGAAGGTCTGGCTCCTGTAAAAATCAATATTCCTCCCCTTTCTAGACAAGAGGAAATAGTTGACTTGATTAGTGGTTTCGAAGTGAATATCAGTCATTTGGAAGAATCTCTAAACAAAACAAAAACTCTTCGTTCTGGATTGCTTTTTGATCTTCTGAGTGGAAGCCATGAATTCCCTACTACCTACGACAAAGTCATTGGTGCTGCGTGATGATGTCGCAAATTGAAAAAAGCATCGATGAAAAGATGGTTCAGATGGGATTAGCAGACCATCTCTCTCGACTCGGTTGGGTATGGGCAGAGGATGAAACTCTTGGACGTCCCGTTGAAAGTGTTTTCTTGATAGAAGATGTAACTAAAGCTGTGGTTGAGTTAAATCCTGAGATCGCAAAGGTTCCTGCTCGAGCTGAAGAAGTTCTCTCGAAGTTGCGTGCAGTTCTACTGGGTGTTCGAAACGATGGACTTGTTGCCTCTAACGAAGAGTTTGTTGCGTGGTTGTGTGGTCGCAGAACGATCAAATACATTGGTACAGATAAAGATGTGCAGGTTAATTTGATTGATTTTGAAAATCCTAAGGCGAACACTCTGCGAGTTACGACAGAGGCTACTTTTCATATTGGCCGTGAGCATCGCAGGTATGACCTTGTTCTATGGGTAAATGGCTTTCCTCTAGTTGTTGGAGAGATGAAGACTCCGAAAGATAAGAATATTTCCTGGCTCAATGGTGCAACGGACGTTCACAATGCTTACGAGAAGAAGACTCCTGAGTTCTTTGTTCCCAATGTCTTGTCCTTTGCTTCCGA
>CAIMUD010000100.1 GCA_903844585.1 uncultured Actinomycetes bacterium
AAACAGATTTGCGTCGGGAGTATGCGCGTTCGCCTGACCTACGTACTTCACACCAATAGAAAGTCTTTGAGTACTTGAGTTTTCTGTCAAACATCCGAAGTGCGCCGTTCGATGCGAATAACCAATCGCTGTTTTCATTTCTAACACTTGGCCTACCTAAGGCCACCGAACTCACCAAATACTCCCAGTTAGTTTGAACCACGAAGTCCTCTGCGACAGTCCAAACGAAAAACGCTGACCGTCCTTGCGGCAGTTCGCTCAGATTGTCCATGAAAAACTTGGACTCCTGGATTTGAGTCAACGCTTACTGTGCCACCGTGCGCGCGCATCACCGCGTCAACGATGGATAAACCAAGTCCGCTGCCTTCACCATCAGTTCTTTTGCGTGAGGAATCGGCACGATAGAAGCGCTCAAATATTTTTGCCTGCACTTCTTTAGATAACCCTGGACCTTTGTCAGCGACTGCAATCTTAATTCCATCTTTATCTTGAATAATTGAAACGCTAATTGGAGTACCAGAAGGTGTGTGCGCTCTTGCGTTAGCTAATAAATTGGCAACAACTTGGTGAATTCGATCAACATCTCCAAGTGTGTAGAAATCTCCATCAGGTTCTTGAAAAGTTACTGGATGGCTTGGTCCTGCAGCTCTTGCTGAAATAACCGCATCTGTTACTACCTTTGCAAGATCAACAGGTTTAGATTCCATTTCACGCGATTGATCTAAGCGCGCAAGAAGAAGCAAATCTTCTACCAGTGAGCCCATACGTTTTGATTCGTTTTCGATACGACCAATAAGCTCTTTTGTGGGAGCGCCTTCAGCAACAGCGCCTTGTCGGTGAAGTTCTGAAAAGCCACGTATTGCAGTTATTGGAGTGCGAAGTTCGTGCGATGCATCGGCAACAAAGCGACGTAATTTGTTTTCACTCTCGGTTCTTGCAGCAAAAGATTCCTCGATACGCGAGAGCATAGAGTTGAGAGAGGAAACCAAACGGCCAACTTCTGTTCCAGGTTTCGCGTCAGGAAGACGTGCTGATAAATCTCCCTCTGCAATTCGCTCTGCAGTGTCTTCAACGGAGGCAAGTGGGTTTAGACCAATCTTTACGACTGCTCGAGCAGCGATTGCAATGAGGGCTAGAAGAATCATTCCGATAAGAACAAACAAGAATTGCAAACGAGCCAGTGTGTTCTGTAAATCGTTGAGCGATTGCCCCACAACGATAGAACCGACGCCGTTGGGTAGAACTTGAGCCAAAACTCGGAACTTTGAATCCGCTGCTTCGATAGTAAATGGGGTGCCATTATGTTTAAGAACCTGCTCGGAAGTTAGACCAGTTACATAGTCAGCGATATTCGCTTTATTTAAGTCACCACCAATTGCTCCGATGATTTTTCCGTTTACATCGAGCAAAGTGATTGACGTTGATGTTGGAACACTTTGTAGCGGCGCAGGGGCGGCTGGTTTCAAAGCTCGCTTCGCGGCGCGCTTTGCCGCCCGCTTAGGGTTGATTTCGCCCTCGTCATCTTCAGCTTCTGTGCGAGGTGCAACCCCAGCTTGTTGGACTCTCTGGATTGAACCACCGACAACACTTTGTAGTTGATCATCAATCTGGTGAGTTAAAAAAGTTCTCAACATGTTTTGTGCTGCAAAATCTGATGCAGCAAAACCAGTTGCGGAAAGAATCACAACTCCGAGCATGAGTCGGCTGACCAAGCTCCAATGAGAAAGTGGACTCTTCATATTCATTACCTAATGATATTTACTTAGACGCTGGAATTCTTATTCGATAGCCCACGCCACGCACGGTATGAATAAGCGGTGGTTCGTACACATCAATTTTCTTGCGAAGGTATGAAATATAAGTCTCAACAATTCCCGCGTCTCCACGGAAATCGTATTGCCACACGTGGTCAAGAATTTGCGACTTAGAGACAACGCGATCGGCGTTAATGAGTAAATAACGTAGAAGTAAGAATTCAGTTGGAGACAAGTCAAGAATATGACCGGCGCGATGGACTTCATGAGTTGCTTCATCTAGTTCAAGATCTGCAAAACGAATTTTCTCATCATTGGCTTCAATTTCAGTGACGCCGATTCTGCGAAGTAGCGCACGTACACGTGCAACTAACTCTTCCAAACTAAAAGGCTTCGTCATGTAGTCATCGCCACCAATAGTTAAGCCAGCGACTTTATCTTCCATCCCATCTTTAGCTGTGAGAAATAAAACTCCTACACTTAAACCTTCATTGCGAATTTGCCTGCACACTTCAAAACCATCTAAATCTGGCAGCATCACATCAAGTATGAGCGCATGAGGTTTAAATTCTTCGGCGACAGTTAGCGCTTCTGAACCTGTGGCAGCGGTACGCACATCAAAACCAACAAAGCGAAGACTTGTTGAGATGAGGTCGCTAATACTTGACTCGTCATCTAC
>CAIMUD010000101.1 GCA_903844585.1 uncultured Actinomycetes bacterium
ACAAGTGAAAGCCCCATTGCGATTTCATATGAAATAACTTGAGCACTTGATCGAAGCCCGCCAAGAAGTGGATAGGTAGATCCTGAAGACCAACCTGCTAAAACAATTCCATATACGCCAACAGAGGCGACAGCGAGAATGTATAGAACGCCAACTGGAATATCGGTCAGCTGCATTGCGGTTTCTTTTCCAAAGAAATTAACTTTCCCTGTCATAGGGATAACTGCAAATGCCATAAATGCTGTAGTTGCGCTGATGATTGGCGCAATAATAAAAACAATCTTGTCTGCAGCAGCCGGAATCAAATCTTCCTTAAGCGCAAGCTTTACGCCATCAGCGAGAGCTTGAATAAGTCCAAATGGGCCAACACGGTTTGGACCCACACGCATTTGCATACGAGCAACGATGCGGCGCTCAGCCCAAACAGAAAGAATTGTGAGAACAACGCCGACAGCAAAAATTATTAGCGCTTTGAGTGCGATTACCCAACCTGGATCGGTCGCGATCAATTCTGCATTTGTCATGCTTTCACCACCGATACAACGTCGCCATGCACTGCATTGAGAGAAATCAACGGTTGTGTTCCCCGCGAATTACGTGGAATCCACACTGCATCATCATGAATTGCCTCGACGAGTGCAGGAAGAGTAATTGATCCAACTTCATTTGAAATTCGAAGTGCATCGCCGTTCTTAACGCCAAGATTCTCAGCTCTGCTTGCTGAAATAACAGCAACAGATCTGCGCGCCGTTCCAGCTAAATTATCTTCACCTTTTTGAAGTGTTCCAAGATCGAGCAGACGTCGCCAAGAAGTAAGTAACGCTTGATTTCCACTTACAGAATTGGCACCTGCTGCAGTCACTGGCTTGAACTGCGCACGTGCACCATCCCAAATACCGAGCGAAGAAATTTCACGAATAGCTTGAGTGACTGTTCCAAGTGCTATTGGTTCACTGATTTCATCGGCAATCATTGAAAGAATTCGAAGATCTGAACGGTTAAATGAATCGTTAACTGCAGCACCGAATGCGCGCGCGCGACCTTCCCAGTTAAGGAAGCTTCCACTCTTTTCTGTAACTGCAGCAACAGGCAGTACAACATCTGCAATTTCTGTCACTGAACTTGGGGCTATTTCAAGTGAAACTACAAATGATTTCTTCAGTGCTGCAATCGCCTCTTTGCTATTTGGGAGATCTAGAAGATCCACGCCGCCAACCACAACTGAATCTAGTTCACCGGTTGAGAGTGCGTTAATAATTTCTGAAGTCGAGCGTCCAGCCTGACTAGGAAGAGTTGGAACACCCCACATCGCAGCGACATCTACACGAGCTGCAGCATCAGCAACAGGGCGCCCACCTGGAAGAAGGGTTGCAATTGCACCGGCTTCAACAGCACCGCGCTCACCTGCGCGACGTGGAATCCATGCAATCTTTGCCCCACTCTTTTCTGCAACAGAAATAACTGTTGTTAAAAGTCCTGAGCTTTCACTTGCGCGCTCTCCCACAAGAATTACTGACTTATTTGTTAATTCAAGTGAAGTAAGCGCTGCAGATTCAGCTCCGGGCGCAACCTTTGTGAAATTTGCATTGAGCTTGCCTGATGCGATTGAAAGCTTTGTCGAAATTGAAGTGACTTTGAGGCCGCGCTTGCGAACTTGCTTATTAATTCTCAAGAAAACTATTGGTGACTCTTCTTCTGGCTCAAATGAAACAAGAGCAACATGATCTGCTTTATCAATATCTGCGTAAGTAGTTGCAGAACCGACAACTTTTGAAGAAATAAAGTTGAGCTCTTCATCTGATGAGACACGTGCACGGAAATCAATATCATTTGTGCCGAGTGCAATGCGAGCAAACTTGCTATAACCGTATGCATCTTCAACCGTTGCGCGCCCACCAACTAGGACTGCCGAACGCTTACCTTTGAGCCCTGCAGCAGCAGCTGCAATTGCTTCAGGCCATGATGCAGGTACGAGTACGCCATCGGCGTTACGAACTAGTGGAGTCGTAAGGCGATCAAGGGCTGTGACATATTTAAATGCCCATCGCCCCTTATCGCAGTTCCACTCTTCATTAACAGTTGCATCAGCACCAGCAATGCGTCGAAGTGTTTTGCTGCGACGAATATCAGTGCGCATATCGCAACCTGATGCGCAGTGTTCGCAAGCCGACGGTGTTGAAACCAAATCAAATGGACGTGCACGGAATCGGTATGAGGTGCCAGTAAGTGCGCCAACCGGACAGATCTGGACTGCATTGCCAGAGAAGTAAGACTCAAATGGTTGGTTCTCGTAAATGCCAACTTGCTGAAGCGCGCCACGGTGGTTGAGTGTGATGAATGGATCTTTAGCAATTTGTTCAGAAAAGCGCGTGCAACGTGCGCAAAGAACACAGCGTTCGCGATCTAGCAATACCTGAGAAGAGATTGCAATTGGCTTTTCAAAAGTGCGTTTTGTTCCTTCAAAACGTGATTCTGCATATCCAGTACTCATCGCTTGGTTCTGCAGTGGACATTCACCGCCCTTGTCACAAACCGGGCAATCGAGTGGGTGGTTAACTAGAAGAAGTTCCATCACACCTTTTTGTGCCTTATCAGCAACAGTTGAAGTGAGTTGAGTTTTAACAATCATTCCTGGTTCGACAGGGATTGTGCATGATGCTTGTGGCTTAGGAAAAGCGCGGCCATTAATTTCAATATCAACTAAGCATTGACGACATGCACCGACTGGATCAAGTAGTGGATGGTCGCAGAAGCGAGGAATCTGAATTCCAAGTTGTTCTGCAGCACGAATAACAAGAGTTCCTTTTGGAACACTCACTTCGAAACCATCGATTACAACGGTAATCAATTCCACTGCTACATCTGTCGTTGTCATTTAAGCGTTCGCCCCTTCGAAAAGAGTTGATTTCGCAGGATCAAATGGGCAGCCACCATTTGTTAGGTGAGCGATGTATTCATCGCGGAAGTATTTAATTGAGGATGTAATTGGGCTAGTTGCGCCATCACCAAGTGCGCAGAAAGAACGGCCCATGATGTTGTCACAAAGGTCGAGAAGTTTTTCAAGATCTGCTTCTGTACCGCGCCCATCTTCAAGATCGCGAAGAATCTGGACAAGCCACCATGTTCCTTCGCGGCAAGGCGTGCACTTTCCACATGACTCGTGCTTATAGAACTCAGTCCACCGAAGTACGGCGCGCACAACACAAGTAGTTTCATCAAATATCTGAAGTGCCTTTGTACCGAGCATCGAACCGGCTGCAGATACGCCTTCGTAATCAAGTGCGATATCTAAATGCGCATCAGTAAAAATTGGAGTTGAAGATCCACCTGGTGTCCAGAACTTAATTTTATGGCCGCTGCGAACTCCACCAGCAAGTTCAAGAATTTCGCGAAGAGTAATTCCTAGTGGTGCTTCGAATTGTCCTGGGTTCTTTACGTGGCCTGAAAGAGAGTAAAGAGTCGCACCCTTACTCTTTTCTGTTCCCATTGATTGGTACCACTCTGCCCCGTTATTAATAATTGCTGGGACAGATGCGATTGATTCAACGTTATTTACAACAGTTGGGCGCGCATACAAACCTGCAATTGCAGGAAATGGTGGGCGAAGTCGTGGTTGACCACGGAATCCTTCAAGCGAATCAAGAAGGGCGGTCTCTTCTCCGCAAATGTATGCACCAGCTCCAACGTGAAGAACCAAATCAAAACCTTTACCGAGATGTCCAGCTTTGTATGCATCTTCAATCCCTTGATTAACTCGGCGTACAACATGGGTAACTTCACCGCGAATATAAATAAAAGCTTTCTTTGCGCGAATAGCGTGAGCTGCAATTATGCAACCTTCAATAAGCACATGTGGGTTGGCCATAAGTAGTGGAGTGTCTTTGCATGTACCTGGTTCAGATTCATCAGCGTTAACAACTAAATAATGCTCTTTATCGTCGCCTTGCGGAATAAATCCCCACTTCATTCCAGTTGGGAAACCAGCGCCACCGCGTCCGCGCAAACCTGAATCCTTAACTATCGCAATTACTGCATCCGGATCCATTGAAAGTGCTTTTGCAGAAGCTTTATAACCGCCGTTACGTGTGTACGCCTCAATTGTGAATGAATCTTTCTCATCCCAATGAGCAGAAAGAACTGGAGTTAGCTTTGTCATTATTTTGCTCCTCCGTTCTTTGAAAGTTTTAAACCAAGAAGTGATGGTTCACCAGCTTGTACGCCTTCATTTGCAAGGCCATCGCTAATGCCTGCAAGAACTGCTGAAGCTTCTTTCCACGTCACTAATTTGTTTGGACCACGAGTCGGTGCCGGTGGATTTCCAGCACGCGCTGCATCAACGAGAGATTTAGCAGATTCGACAGTTTGATTGTCGTAGAACTCCCAGTTAGCCATAACAACTGGTGCGTAATCGCAAGCAGCGTTGCACTCAATGTGCTCGAGTGAAACTTTTCCATCAGGTGTTACGCCATCATTTTCAACGCCGAGGTGATCTTTTAACGCTGAGAAGATCGCATCCCCACCCATAACCGCACATAAAGTATTTGTGCAAACACCCACGTGATATTCACCGACAGGCTTGCGCTTGTATTGTGTGTAAAAAGTTGCAACTGCTGAAACTTCTGCTGTTTCGAGAGTGAGAAGTTTTGCGATTGTTTCGATGCCTTCATTAGTTACATATCCAGCGAGTGACTGAACAAAATGAAGCAAAGGCATAATTGCAGAGCGACTACGTGGATAGCGCTTAATAATGGAGTCCATTGTTGCTAACTCATCTTGTGAATAAGCCATTAGCGGTCTACGCCTCCCATCACGGGATCAATTGAAGCAACTGCGCCGATGATGTCGGCAACCATGCTGCCCTCACACATTGCGGAAGTTGATTGCAAATTATTAAAAGATGGTTCGCGGAAATGAACTCGATAGGGACGAGTACCGCCATCAGACACAATGTGTGCCGCAAGTTCGCCGCGTGGTGATTCAACAGCTGAATAAACCTGACCTGCTGGAACTCGGAAACCTTCTGTAACAAGTTTGAAGTGGTGAATAAGCGATTCCATTGATGTACCCATGATTTCGCGGATGTGGCCAAGTGAATTACCCATTCCGTCCGCACCGATTGCAAGTTGTGCAGGCCATGCAATTTTTTTATCGGCAACCATTACAGGCTGTCCTTGTATCTCCTGGAGCTTCTTTGCAGCTTGTTCGATGATCCGAAGTGATTGCTCTAACTCATTAACACGTATAAGAAAGCGACCATAAACATCGCAGGTATTAGCTGTGACAACATCGAAGTTGTAATTTTCATAACCAGAGTAAGGCTGAAGTTTGCGAAGATCTAAAGGAAGACCAGTCGAACGAATAACTGGTCCAGTAACTCCAAGAGTTGTTGCACCCGCAAGATCTAGATAACCAATACCTTCAGTGCGCTTCATCCAGATGCTATTTCCTACGAGCAACTTCTCATTATCCTTAAAGCTCTTACGAAGGTCTTTAACAGTCTCAAGAATTGTTTCGATTGCACCTGCAGGTAAATCCTGAGCCACTCCACCTGGACGGATGTAGGCCATATTCATACGCAAACCTGAAACTAGTTCGAAAATATTAAGAACTTTTTCGCGCTCGCGGAAACAGAAGATCATTGGTGAAAGTGCACCGAGCTCGAGTGCACCGGTACCAAGAGCAACCATGTGTGAAGAAATTCGGTTGAACTCCATCATCATGACTCGAATTACACTCGCTCGCTCAGTGATGTCATCAGTAATTCCAAGAAGTTTTTCTACACCAAGGCAATATGCAGCCTCGTTAAACAGCGGTGCAAGGTAATCCATGCGAGTTACAAATGTTGTTCCTTGCGTCCAGTTTCTGTACTCAACGTTTTTTTCAATACCTGTGTGCAGATATCCAATTCCGCAACGAACTTCAGTAACAGTTTCGCCTTCGAGTTCTAGAACCAAGCGAAGCACGCCGTGAGTTGATGGGTGCTGTGGACCCATATTTACAACAACGCGTTCTTCTTTTGCTTGTCCAATCTCTGTAACCAACGAATCCCAATCTCCGCCTGTTACGGAGAAAACTGTTCCTTCAGTAGTTTCACGTGAGGACGCGTACGGATCAGCATATGTACTCACTTGTACGACCTCCGCTCTGATGGCGCAGGAATAGTTGCACCTTTGTACTCAACTGCAATTCCACCAAGGTCGTAATCTTTACGTTGTGGGTGTCCTTGCCAATCATCGGGCATCAATATGCGAGTAAGCCCTGGATGGCCATCAAAAATAATTCCGAACATGTCGAATGTTTCGCGCTCGTGCCAG
>CAIMUD010000102.1 GCA_903844585.1 uncultured Actinomycetes bacterium
CAACCATGATGTTGACTGTAAGTGTATTGGGGTCTGCATTTATCCTAAATGTTGATGCTGGGCCTTCGAATCGATGGCTTCCAATTCTGGGTGATTTGAAATGCATCGCACAGGATCCAGATAGCTCAATCAACCAATCCCAATGGGTGGCTCTTTCCAAATTGGCTTCCAAGGATGATTGGTTGGAGCCTGCAAGCTGCGTAATAGCCGACTTTGCACCAGACGCTGCTGAAATGAATATCGGGGCAAATCCTGTGGAATCTCTCAAACTGTGGGGGGAGTTAACGCTTGCAAACCAAAAGCTGGTTGCGGAAGCACATCTTCAACGTGCCGCCGTTGCAATACCTCCCTTTTTTTCATCTCCGCCACCAAACACATATTCCTCAGATTACTTGGGTCCTATAGGAAGTGGGGTCCCTGCAAATCTATTTCAATTTAGTGAGTTTCTAAACACCAGCCGCGATACAGGAAGGTTCGAGTCGCCACCCAAGTTTGTTAAGCCACTTGAAATCGGATTTATAAATGCAGCTTTCTTGTTCAACCGAATGTCAAGTTTCTGGGGTTGGGGCGGGCTTTGGATTTCATTGGCTTTCTTCTTACAACTCTTACTCTTTAAGAATTTACGAATTACGTCCTACTTCCCACTTCTTTTCTCACATTTGTTGCTACTGGTTGCCTCCCCTGGTCCAATTTCGAGATATGTTTTCGGATCAGTTCTTTTTGGCCTAACGTGGTCGGCTGCCGCATTGTTTTCCTTAAGTGAACGTCGGTCTCCGAACGCCATAGGTGCATAGGGGAAGATTATAAATGACTAAGAGAATCGCAATAGTCGGAACGGGACCTAGTGCCCTTGCAGCTTTCTGGGGTCTAAATCACCTTTCAAACTTAGAGATAACTATCTTGGACACTGGAATTAATGAGCGGAACTTCGCAGAATATCCAGTCGACACAGATGCACATGACTTTAAAACCAGACTAGGACAAGACTACGTCTATCGACGATTCTCTGAAAAACCAAAGATCAATTTGGAAGAACTCAGGCTGCCCACCTCTTTTGCATACGGAGGACTTAGTAATGTATGGGGTGCAACAATGCTTCCTTTTTCTCACATGGACATCACTTCTTGGCCAGATTTTATGCAAGACTTAGATCAATATTATCTTCAAGTCGCTTCAAATATACCGATTTCTCAGCATAGTTGGAAGAACTCAGAATTCTATAAGCGATATTCAAATCGCGAAGGAATGTACCTATCTAAGAACATTACCCAGATTCTTGAGAGAGGACTTGATGTACACAGAGAAACGGAGCTTTCACCAATGCCGCTTGCTGTACGGACATCCAATTTTTGGGATAAAGGGTGTATCTACTGCAATCAATGCCTGAAGGGTTGCCCTTCTGACTATATTTGGCGAAGCACGCATGCTTTTGATTCAATATTGAAAACAGAGAAAGTTAAGTACATATCGGGAGCTCGGGTTCTGAGTGTTTCTAAGATTTCCACTACATTAGATATTAAGTATCAAGATCCATCGAAAGAAATTCGAACTGTTGGGAACTTCGATCATATTTTTCTCGGAACTGGCCCTATAGAGAGTTTTAGGATTTCTTCGACGAGTGGACTAATGGAGAAGAGGGCTGCTTCAAAAGATAGCAATACTTTTCTGATTCCATTCATCAATTTGGCACGGCAATCCGAGGAATACTCGGATGGTTATTCGCTTTCACAGGCGTATTTGCGATGCAATTCAAGTAATGGCAATTTGATCCATACACAGTTCTACGTGTATTCAGAAGCATTACTTGACAAGGCAATTCTCGATAATTCTTTGCTCAAATTGTTTCCTCGAAAATTTCTCCGGTTCTTTCTCAAGCGAATGATGTTTGGTATCGCTTATCTTTCGAGCTCCGAATCCATAGGTTTGGAATTCGAATTGGGCACTGAAGGTGAGGTTCATGTGTCTGCTTCCTCGAATCCAGAAATTAATCTGAGAAGTCTTAGTCGCAAAAATCAAATCTTGAATTTCGGTGTATTGTGTTATTTACGCCTGATTCCACTAATTCCTCTTATCCGCCGCCTAGATCCTGGTGCAGGAGCGCATTTTGGTTGTTGGGCTCCTGCTGGTTCAAAAA
>CAIMUD010000103.1 GCA_903844585.1 uncultured Actinomycetes bacterium
AGGAGCGATGCTCATGCGATCGGCAACTTTCTCCCAATTCATAAGTCCGCTCTCAACCATTGTTTTATTAACAATTGCTAGCGCAGTTTCAAGTCCGAGCATTCCAAATGCTGCCTCTTGCCATTCACATTCTTTGGATTCTGCGGGATGTGGCGCATGATCTGTTGCAACGATGTCGATGGTTCCATCGGCCAGAGCTTCTCGAAGCGCAAGCACATCAGCTTGCGTGCGAAGAGGTGGATTGACTTTAAATACCGGGTCGTAAGAGTTCGCACTTTCATCGGTGAGAAGCAAATGATGTGGAGTGACCTCAGCAGTTACATTGATGCCGCGCGCCTTTGCCCAACGGATGATTTCAACTCCACCCGCAGTGGTCAGGTGACATATATGCAATCTTGATTTGACATGTTCTGCGAGCAATACATCTCGAGCGATAATCGCCTCTTCAGCAACAGCAGGCCAACCTTTGAGTCCAAGCTTGGAAGAAATTTCGCCCTCATTCATCTGGGATCCCGCAGTAAGTCTTGGATCTTGTGCATGCTGTGCGATAACTCCATCAAATTGTTTTACATATTCAAGCGCCCTGCGCATAACTAGAGGATCAAAGACACATTGACCGTCATCACTGAAAACTCGTACATGCGCTTTCGAATCTGCCATCGCGCCCATTTCTGAAAGCGCCACTCCTTCAAGTCCTTGTGTTACAGCGCCTATTGGAAAGACATCCACCAGGCCTGCTTCTTGTCCCAGGCGATAGACCTGTTCTACTACACCTGCTGTATCGGCTACAGGTGAAGTATTTGCCATGGCAGAAACTGCGACATAACCACCCTTAGCCGCAGCCATCGAACCAGAAAGTACGGTTTCGGAATCTTCTTTACCGGGTTCACGCAGATGGGTGTGCAAGTCAACTAGTCCCGGCAAGACAACACATCCGTTCGCCGCGATTACCTCAGCATCGCTTTGCGCGATATCTCTTGCAATTGTTTCGATACGTTCGCCGCTAATTAAAATATCTACTACATCCCCGTTAGGTAAGGAAGCCTCTCTTAGTAAGTACTTACTCATATTGCAATCTCCTCTGAAGCTCCTGCCAGGAGCAAGTAAAGAATCGCCATACGAACGCTTACGCCATTGGTTACTTGTTCAACAATTACAGAGCGTGCACTATCGGCAGCATCAGCGGTAATCTCCAAGCCGCGATTCATCGGACCTGGATGCATAACAATTGCCCCAGGCTTCAGAGCTTTAAGGCGATCTCTAGTCAAGCCAAAATAACGAGAATATTCGCGTGCATTTGGAAAGAAGAGATCACTCATGCGCTCTAGTTGTATTCGTAGCATCATGACCACATCAACATTCTCTAGCACCGAATCAAAATTGTAGGCAATATCTACTGGCCAAGTTTCGACGCCTACTGGGAGCAAGGTCGGTGGTGAAACAAGCGTCACATGAGCTCCAAGTTTGGTAAGTAGCAAAACGTTCGATCTTGCAACACGAGAATGCAGTACGTCGCCAACAATTGCCACACGAAGTCCTGTTAAATCTTGCGCACCTTTAGATAAGTGCTTACGTATGGTGAAAGCATCCAACAGAGCCTGACTAGGATGTTCATGCGTCCCATCACCTGCATTAATTACACTGCCTGACATCCACTCCAGATCAGCAAGACGCTGAGCAGCGCCAGATGCACCGTGGCGAATTATCACCGCATCGGCACCCATAGCTTGCAGTGTCTGTGCAGTGTCTTTGAGAGATTCGCCTTTGCTGACGCTAGAACCTTTAGCAGTGAAGTTAATTACATCGGCTGAAAGTCTCTTTGCTGCTGCTTCGAATGAGATTCTTGTGCGTGTTGAATCCTCAGCGAAAAGATTAACGATTGTTCGCCCACGAAGGGTTGGAAGTTTCTTCATCGGGCCATCTGATACGCGTGCAAGTTTTTCGGCAGTATCTAAGATCGATACAGCTTCAACTTTTGACAGGTCATTGATTGAAAGTAAGTGCTTCATTAGTCGACCACAACTTCATCAGTTCCATCAAGCTCTGAAAGCCTGACCGAGATAGTTTGCGAACTAGATGTTGGCAAATTCTTGCCTACAAAATCTGCACGGATCGGAAGTTCGCGGTGCCCTCTATCTACCAAAACTGCTAACTGCACAGTTTTAGGTCTACCAACTTCACCAAGTGCGTCGAGAGCCGCGCGAATAGTTCGTCCCGAATATAGAACGTCATCGATAAGGACTACGTTGCGTCCCTCAATTCCTAGTGCGGGTATCTCTGTGGGCATGATTGCTCTAGGTGGACGCAAACGAAGGTCATCGCGATGCAAGGTGATATCCAAGGTTCCGGTTTGAACCGGTTTGCCCTCTATCGACTCAATGATTTCGCTAATGCGTTTAGCTAAATGCGCACCTCTGGTTGGAATTCCAAGAAGTGTCAGAGATTCCGAACCGCTATTGCGTTCGAGGATTTCGTGGGAAATGCGAGTTAAGGCGCGTGCAATATCTGCAGCAGGCAGGGCAACACTCATGTAAATCTCCTTCCCTGCCTCTCTGGACGGGTCGTTAAAGGATGCTGCGCGTACTTTAGCATAAGAATTTTCCAGCCTGTGGATAGCTTTCATCAGCCTGTCGGCGCCTCACATAGCGTGGGCGCCATGAATCAGAGCCAACCACTATTTGAATCTCAGTTAGCAAAAAGGATTAGGCAGATTAGGCGCGCTCGCGGATGGTCACTTGCCCAATTCGAACAGCGCTCATCAGGTGAAATAAAGGCCGTTGTTCTGGGTTCTTACGAGCGAGGATCGCGGTCGATAAGTGTTCGCAAATTGGTTTTGATTGCTAAAACTTTTGAAGTACCTGTTTCATTTCTGCTTGGGGCGCCCAACAGCACAGTTGCTTTAACTTCTGAGTTAATGATTGATATCCGCAAAGTTAAGCGGGCGGAGATAAACCCAGTAATTGATTTCTTTACACAAATTATCAGCAATCGAGGTGACTGGAACGGTGAAATATTGACTCTCAGAAATAGTGACCTGGGAATTCTTGCCTTGATACATGGGTCCAATATCGAGGAGCTTTGCCAGTATCTACGTACGAAACGATTTCTGCTCGAACCTAATTTAAAGCGCTAACTCCGACTTAATTGAAGAAATGCGCCCAAGCACCCCGTGGATATATCCGGCTGAATCATCAGTCGATAAATCCTTGGCTAGGGTCAGCGCCTCATCAATAATAATGGAGTCGGTTAACTCTTTACCCCATAGAAGTTCGAAAATAGCCAAGCGCAAAATATTACGATCAACTGCAGGAAGCCGATCCATATCCCAACCTTGGGCATAGGTAGCTATGAGTTCGTCAATTTTTCGCTTATGTTCGGCGATTCCTGTAATGATTTCTTTTGTGTATTCACGAATTGGTCTGGCATCCGGGCCTTCTTCTTCGATATCTCTGCTTTGCAAAATATCTAGAGCAAGGGTTCCACGAATATCTGCTTCATAAAGCAAATCCAGGGATTGCTTACGGGCCTTACTTCGTGCGGACACTAGTTGGCGCGACCGAGATAAGAACCATCACGTGTATCAACTAGAATTTTCTCATCTTGTTTAATAAAGAGCGGTACCTGAATTTCGATTCCAGTTTCGACAGTCGCTGGCTTTGTTCCACCTGATGAGCGATCACCTTGGATTCCTGGTTCGGTGTAGGTAACTGTCAGAGTCACTGATGCCGCAAGTTCGATGTAAAGCGGGTTATTGTCGTGAATGGCAACGATTGCCTCTGTGTTTTCAAGCATGTATTGAGCTGCATCTCCGACTGTTGCTGAGGAGATATTCATTTGATCGAATGTCTTATTGTCCATGAACACAAAATCTTCCCCCTCTTTATAGAGAAAATTCATTTCACGTTTTTCGAGAGATGCAATTTCAACTTTGACGCCAGCGTTAAATGTCTTATCTACAACCTTACCTGAGAGGACTTGTTTTAACTTTGTGCGAACAAATGCCGGACCCTTACCAGGCTTTACATGCTGGAATTCAACAACAGTCCAGAGCTGACCATCAATATCTAGTGTCATGCCATTCTTTAGATCATTCGTTGTTGCCACAGCGCGCTCCAGTCGTTAAGTATTGACAAAGTTTACCGCAGAGAATTAAGCGGTAAACGCCTTGAGAGCAATAAGGGCCAAGACATAGGAATTAGGACCGAAACCACCAATTGTTCCGTTGGCAACACCAGAAATAACGGAGGTGTGACGAAACTCCTCACGAGCTAATGGATTTGATAAATGCACTTCAATCAAAGGGCTCTTTACTAATTCTGCTGCATCTCGAATCGCGTATGAATAATGTGTGAATGCAGCAGGATTGATAATCACGGGCGAATTCGCATCCGCTGCTTCATGTAGCCAACCGATAATCGTTGCTTCATCATCGCTTTGACGAACATCTGCCTGGAATCCGTGAGTTTTGGCCGCACCCTCAATATGGGCAACGAGTTGGGGATAGGTCATGTCACCGTACATCGCTGAATCTCGTATATCTAGACGCGCAAGATTTGGCCCATTAATAACCATTACCTTCATGAACTCACCTCTGCATAAATTTCGGCCAAAAGAGCTTCATCTGGATTTTCCAAACGGCTGGTCTTGCCTATGCCATCAAGTGTAACGAAACGAATGGCCTTCCCGCGTGATTTCTTATCGAGTGACATAGTTGCCATTAGCTTTGGCCAGGCTGAAAGTGAATATTTGATTGGTAAGCCTAAATTTGTCAGGATGCGCAAGTGCCCTTGGTAGATATCCTCTGACATTGTTCCTAGCCTCTTCTGTAAAGAAGCGATAAAGACCATCCCAATAGATACACACTCGCCATGGCGAAGTGAGAATTTGCTATCAAGTTCGATTGCGTGACCGAGAGTATGCCCGTAATTAAGAGCCTCTCTTGCGAAGCTCTCTTTGAAATCTTCTGATACCACCCGGGCCTTAACCTCTACTGATCGAGTGATCAATTCATTTACTACCAGACGATCGCTACGGATATCTAGAATCGATCTCCCATCCAAAATTTGGATAATTTTCGGATCTGAGATGAATCCTGTTTTAACAACTTCTGCCAGACCTGCCGAATAATCGCGATCTGTCAGTGTAGATAACCACTCCAAATCTATGATCACCTGCTTCGGGCTATGGAATGCACCGATTAGATTTTTGCCGTAGTC
The DNA here is from genome assembly GCA_903844585.1 of uncultured Actinomycetes bacterium. Next base: position 5,217 of record CAIMUD010000103.1, read on the forward strand.
ACTATTGATCGCTGTTTTACCGCCAATAGCAGCATCAACCATTCCGGCGAGCGTTGTCGGGATAGCAATCCAATCCAGACCTCTCAACCACGATGCGGCGGCATATCCCGCAAAATCAGTTGTAGAACCACCACCAATTCCCACGATTACATCGCTACGCGTGAAACCTGCAGCACCGAGCCAGTCCCATACCTGCAGAAGCGTTTTACTACTTTTGCCCTCTTCCCCATCAGGAATTTCAAAGTAGTGAACTTCGCACTCCATGCTTGGCAGCTCGGCAATACGGTTACGCATATTCTTCGAAACAATTACAGCAGCTCTCGAATACGATGAAAGTTCGGAAACCAGAGCTTTGCTCCAAGGGATGTCGATTAGTACGTCATAACTATGTTCGGCTGTGACAGTAACTTTTTGCATCACTTTTCACCTGAAATTTCTCGTGCGATCAACTCGGCTAATTCGGTTGGAGTACCGTGGTCAACGTTAACGATTTTTGTTGATACAGACTCATAAATGGGGCGGCGTGAGTCCAATAATTCATTCCATTGTGCACGTGGGTTTCCGAGTAAAAGTGGGCGATCTCGGTTGAAACCAATTCTTGGCGCAGCTGTCGCCAGAGAGACTTCTAAATACATAATTGAAAGGCCAGAATTCTTCAGCGCACTTTGGACTTCAACGGACAGGGGCGCTCCCCCGCCAAGGGCCAGTACTCCCTCTGAATTAACAAGGGCATCTAACACAACTCTTTTTTCAACTCCTCGAAAATATTCCTCACCTTGGTCAACAAATATTTCTGAAATTGATTTTTTCTCTTGGTCCTCAATGAGAGAGTCCGTATCAGAAAATTCTATTTCTAATAGCGCACCCAAGGCATGACCAAGAGTGGTTTTTCCAGCTCCTGGAGGACCAATTAATATAACTCTTGGCGCCATCTTGACTACTTAAATCGTAGATTTTTCATGTAAGACTCAAAATTGCGACGAGTCTCGGTAACGCTATCGCCACCAAACTTCTCAAGTACCGCCTCTGCCAAAACAAGAGCAGCCATTGCTTCACCAACTACACCAGAAGCAGGTACTGCGCACACATCAGATCTCTGATTAATGGCCTTAGCAGCTTGTCCAGTTGCAACATCAATTGTGTCCAGTGCCTTCGGCACCGTTGAAATAGGTTTCATCGCGATGCTTATGCGAAGAATTTCACCATTAGACATCCCGCCTTCAGTGCCACCTGCGCGATCGGTTCTACGAGAAATCTTTCCATTGGTTCCACGTTCTATTTCATCGTGCGCAAGCGATCCGCGACGAGTGGCAGTTCTAAATCCGTCACCGATTTCAACGCCTTTAATTGCTTGGATTCCCATCATTGCACCTGCAAGTCGCGCATCAAGGCGTCGATCCCAATGTACGTGCGAACCTAGACCGGGAGGCATATTAAAAGCCAAGATTTCACAGACGCCGCCAAGAGTGTCGCCGTCTCGGTGCGCCGCTTCGATTTCACCAACCATTGCCGCGCTTGTCTTCGAATGCGCACAACGAACAGGATCTTCATCAATGCGCGCCATATCACTTGCACTTGGGAGCAAAGTTTCATCTGGTATTCGAACCTGGCCAATCGAGACTACATGGCTCAGAATTGTTATTCCGACGCTTTGTTCAAGGAATGCACGTGCAACTGCACCAAGTGCAACGCGTGCAGCAGTCTCGCGGGCGCTAGCCCGCTCCAAAATCGCACGCGCATCATCTAAATCATATTTTTGCATTCCTACTAAATCAGCATGTCCCGGTCGCGGTCTGGTCAGCGGTGCATTTCTTGCTAAATCCTTAATTTCTGATTCTGGAACTGGATCTGCAGACATGACCTTTTCCCATTTTGGCCATTCAGAATTGCCAACTTGAATTGCTATCGGACCACCTTGCGTTTTTCCTAAACGAATTCCACCAAGAATTGTAATTTTATCTGCTTCAAAATTTTGACGAGCACCACGGCCAACACCTAGCCGTCTACGTGCTAAATGAAAATCTATGTCTTTGGAGTTAACCTCAACGCTAGCTGGAATACCTTCAATGATTGCCGACAGGGCCTGCCCGTGGGACTCACCAGCTGTTAACCAACGCATTGGCATATTCTTGCAGATATCAAGTCAAAGATGCGCACAATATTGCTCCAGCAAAGATAGATGGCGCCATTGCAATCGAATCAGAGGACTTACCACCCCGCAAAAGAGCCACAATAAGTGCAAGCGCTGAAGCGATGGCAACGCCAGAGAGAAATAACAGAAAATCTTGCCTAGTTGGAGCAATCACAAAGAAGCTAAGAATCGTAAGCAATTTAACATCCCCAAAACCGAGTCCTGCAAAAACAGAGAGAGCAGTTCCTAGAAGCAGCGCTATCAGCGCAGATACGAAAAATAGATCTTTGCCGGCACGAATTGCGAAAGCTAACAAAATGAGAATGAGGACCAGAAGGGATCTGTTGGGTATGCGATGAGTTCTAACGTCGACAAATGCAAAATATAATCCCGAAATCCAGAGCGCGAGAATCATTACTTACGATTGGATAACACTTGTCGCAGATGTTTGGCCAAGGAATCTACATCTGGAATTTGCGTAATGAGTGCAAGCTGATCAATGCCTTGGTAGATCAAAAGTTCGAGCCCATTTAGAACTTTGCCGCCAGAATCACTCCATCGGCGACCCAGAACAGTTGGCCAGGGTTTATAAATAACATCGAATAGAAGCTTGCCTTCAACTCGTGAAATCGAATCAGCGAAGAGATCAGCCGCTCCAGCAGGTGTTGTATTTATAACTAGATCGTAGGAATCTATCGAAAGGCAATCATCCCAAGTCAAATATTGGAAGTTGGCCTCGACAACACTGGTAGAAATAGAGTCCGCGCGCGATTGTGAGCGACCCATAACGTGCACCTCATTGGTAAAGCCACTAATTACACCCGCGATGGCTCGCGCAGTACCACCGGCACCCAAGATGAGAATTCGATTAAATTTCGAATAGCCTGCGCTTTGCAACGCTTTAGTGAAACCAGAACCATCGGTACTCGAAGCGCTCCAGCGACCATTTCTCTTAACGAGAGTGTTAATCGAACGTATACGCAACCCTTCGCTATCAAAATCCAGGTCGAGTTCTAGAGCCTCTTCTTTCAACGGCATTGTTAACGAGAGATAATCCATATCACTTGCAAAATTCTCTAAGAAGTTACGAAGGCCACCACTATTAACTTCTATGGCTGAGTATTGACCTTGTATACCTAAAAATTTAAAAGCGCTCATATGTAAGACCGGTGAAAGAGAATGTTTAATAGGAGAGCCTAGAACTGCACCTTTCAGAGTCTTCTCGGTCATTTGCTACTCCTAAATAATCCAGATCGTAAATTCTTTTTATATATCGCTTTCCAATTATTGAATTCTTCAATACTTGCGGTGAAACGAGTATCTCCCGGAGCAATCGTAATGAAAAACGTCCAGTCTCCGGAGTCGGGATTCACAGCGGCGCTGAGTGCAGCAGATCCAGGGTTACCGATTGGGCTGGGTGGAAGGCCGTAATTTTGATAGGTGTTATACGCAGACTTTAAGTAGGTGGATGCGGTACTTAAGAAAACCTTCCCACGGCTCTTTTTGATGTAATGCACCGTTGAGTCCATTTGAAGCGGGATGCCCTTTTCTAAGCGATTTCGAATTACTCGTGAGATTTTAGGAAAGTCCTTAGTATCGCCCTCAGCTTGGATGATTGAGGCGATTGTCAGAAGTTGCTGCGGAGAATATTTCTCCGCAGTGCTCATCAATCCGCTCTTAATAATTTCCGATTTACCTCGATCTACCATGGCAGTTACTGCAGATTCGGCGGTACTGGTCTTGGCAAAACTATATTGAGCCGGAAATAGCAAACCTTCCACGCTATTGAAACCCTTAGGCAATTCCATATTCTTCAACGCCGCTAATACATTTGATCGTGCGAAACCAACCTTGACCATTGCGTCGATGATTTCACTATTCCATGCTCCTTCGAAGACGTTTATCAGACCAGTTAACCTCTTAACATCTAGGAGCTCTGAAAGAACGCCCCTTGCACAGTTAGCCGATGTAAGTAAATGGCCTCCAGGTGCAACTTGAGCTGACTTTGGATTGGCAACAGCGGCCCTGAAATATGCTGCACTAGATTTAACAACACCACTATTGAAGAGAATTTGAGCAACTTGCGAACCGGTGGCACCTGCTGGGATTTCAACACTAATTTGCGCGCCCACTTCCACACAGGGAAAATCTGGGGCCGGCGTTGCGCCTCCCCTAGCAAAGTGCAGACCTGAGGTGGCTACGGCGACAGCTACCAGCGCTCCACCTACTCGTAGCCAGGCAGTCGAATTCTTACTCATATCTCTTTACGTACCTTTGAGAGAGCATGTTCAAGAATTTGCACGGCAGCCATGGCATCAATTTTATCTTTCGCTTCTTTCGCGCTGATACCTGCTTGCGATAAATTCTTTGAAGCAGATACAGTCGAAAGCCGTTCATCTATAAATTCGTATGGGATTGCAAATTTCTTTGACAGTAGCTCACCAAAAGCGCGAGCTTTACTTGTCGAGTCACTTTCGTTTCCTGATAAATGAATGGGCAGACCGATATAGAACTTCACTGGCTCGAACTCCTGAATGAGTTTCTGAATTTGACTCATCAACGTTGGATCTTTGCTTAATAGGACGCCGTAGGGAGTTGCTAAAATTGCGTCGGGGTCACACACGGCAACACCAATGCGAACATCCCCATAGTCGAAAGCAATTCTGCGGCCAATACGAGCCATAGCGCTACTTACCTAACAGAGAATTTTCAATTGCAAGGAGTGCGGCGGGTGCAGTAGAAATCTCCGTACCGCCACCCTGCGCAAAATCGTCTTTCCCACCACCACCGCCGCCTAAGACAGTAGAGCCAATTTTTACTAGCGCACCAGCTTTAACACCAGAACTTCGCGCGCCATCACTGGCTGCAACCACCAGGACTGGTTTGCCATCTACATTAGAGATCAACGCGACAACTGAGTTGTCTTTACGATTTCGCAATTCAAGTGCAATCTTGCGCAAGTCATCGCCTCCGATACCATCTGCTATCTGTGCCGATATGAGCGAGACTGCTCCGACTTTCTTTGCGCTCTTGACTAAATCGCTTACACCAGCAAGTGCCTGCGCAGAACGAAGCGATGAAAGTTCTTTCTCGATATCTTTGACTTTGTTAAGTAGCCCTGAAATTCTTTCGGGCAACTCCTCGGTTCGGGCACCTTTTATTAGCTCTGTCAGAGAGCTAAGTAGCAAATGTTCCCTTGCAAGGAAGCGATAGGCATCAACCCCAACGAGAGCTTCGACGCGACGAACTCCAGCCCCGATTGAAGATTCGCTAAGAAGTTTAATAACACCTAGCTGTCCAGACCTTGCAACATGTGTGCCTCCGCAAAGTTCGCGCGCCCAATCCCCAACACTTACTACGCGCACTTTATCGGCGTATTTTTCGCCAAAGAGCGCGATGGCTCCCAATTTTTTGGCGGCATCCTGCGACATAACTTCAGCTGTTACATCTAAATTTTCAAGAAGCAAAGTATTTACTCGTGACTCAACTTCATCAAGTACGCCATCAGATAAAGCGCCTGTAGAAGGGAAATCGAATCTGAATCGACCTGGTGAATTCTCAGATCCAGCCTGAGTTGCAGTTTCACCTAGAACTTCTCGAAAAGCCTTATGCACCATGTGTGTTGCTGTATGAGCACGAGAAATCGCATCGCGACGTTCTTTGTCAATCACTGCATGCGCGCTCTGACCGACTTCGACTTCGCCTGAAAGAACGCGACCGCGGTGAACTGATAAACCGTTCACTGGTGATTGCACATCATCAATTTCTAAAACCGCACCATTGGCCAAGGTGATTCGGCCACCATCGGCTAACTGTCCACCACCCTCTGCATAAAAAGGAGTTCGATCAAGAGTTATTTCGACTTCATCGCCAGACTTGGCAGAGCTCATGCCAACGCCCTCGACTAAAACTCCAGTAACCGTGGCATCGCTTTCATTCTGGTCGTATCCAACGAATTGCGTCACACCCTTTGCATCCGCAATCTTCTTGTATTCGCTGACATCTGTGTGGCCGCTCTTCTTCGCCTTAGCATCGGCCTTGGCTCTATCTCTCTGTTGCTTCATAAGGCGTGTAAATCCTGCCTCATCAACTTCTAGTCCCTCTTCGCGAGCCATTTCCAAAGTTAAATCAAATGGGAAACCGTAAGTATCGTGGAGTTTAAATACTTCTTCTCCCCCAAGGACTTTTGACTTCTTTTCTTTAAGCGTCGATGCAGCAAGGTCGAAAATCTGTGTTCCGCTTTTGAGAGTTTGCAGGAATGACTCTTCCTCACTAACGCAGACAGAAAGTATTCGTTTCTTGTCAGCAATCAGCTCAGGATATTGAGACCCCATTGCGCCAATAGCTGCAATTGTGAGCTCGGACATTATCGGGTCATTGGTGCCTAGAAGTCTCATATTGCGAATCGTTCGGCGCATCATTCTGCGCAATACATATCCACGACCTTCATTACCTGGAGTCACGCCATCTCCGATGAGCATCGCCGATGTGCGAGCATGGTCAGCAATTACGCGCAGGGAAACATCAGATTTTTCGCTCTTGCCATAAGTAACGCCAGTAAGTTGCGAGGCTTTATTTAGAATCTGCACCGTTGTATCAATTTCATAAATATTCTCAACTCCTTGCAAAAGTGCAGCTGTTCGCTCTAAGCCAAGACCTGTATCAATACTTTTCGCAGGAAGTTCACCAAGGATTGGATATCCATCTTTGCCGCCGCCAGCACCGCGTTCGTTCTGCATAAAAACGAGATTCCATACTTCTAGGTATCTATTCTCATCGGCAATCGGGCCACCTTCTTTTCCGTATGCCGGTCCGCGGTCGTAATAAATTTCAGAACATGGACCGCAAGGCCCTGGAACTCCCATTGACCAAAAGTTATCTGCCATATCGCGACGTTGAATTCGCTCCAACGGAATACCGATCTTCTTATGCCAAATATCGGCAGCTTCATCATCATCTAAATAAACGGTGACCCATAGTCGATCTTCGGCAAAGCCATACCCGCCGTCATTTATCGGTCTCGTTAACAACTCCCAAGCCAAGGCAATCGCGCCCTCTTTAAAATAATCACCGAAAGAGAAATTTCCACACATTTGAAAAAATGATGCATGCCTTGTCGTCTTACCGACCTCGTCGATATCGAGCGTACGTACACATTTTTGTACCGATGTTGCACGCTTGTAGGGAGGGGTTACTTCACCTAGAAAATATGGTTTGAATGGCACCATTCCAGCGTTAACAAGTAGAAGATTGGGATCATCAGCAATTAGTGAGGCTGAAGGTACAACTGTGTGAGTTAAACCTTGATGGTTATCTTTTTCGAAGAAGCGCAACCAGCGCGAACGTATCTCTGCCGATTCCACTTGTGCGAATCACTCAGCCTTCTTCTTCTTTGAGCGTGAACGTGAAGCTGTAGCGACGCTCAAAAGGGCACCTGCAATTTTTACAGCCGGACCCCCCTTATCAACAAAGGAAGAGGTCGCGCCGGAAACTTTGGTCGTCACATCCTCAACATTCTTGGTGATCTTCGCGATGCTTTCAAGCGGAGCATTCACAAGTCCAACGGTTCTAGTTGATTCATGAATGAGCGGAGCCGTTTCATCAGTGAGTGACTTAAGCGAGAGTTTAGCCTCATCAATGAAGCGACCAACGCGGATTACAGCGTAAGAAAGAGCGATCGCAATAACAAAAAGGGATGAGGCTGCAATGATGGTTGCAATTCCGCCTGGACCCATCTGACTCCCCCTTTCATTTAAATGTAAGCGTGCTTATAGAACTGTAAGCCTACCCGAGAGAGCTTTAATTACGGGGCTTTTGGAACCCAATCGATACCGCTCTCCTTGCGCTGCGCAGGAGTTATCGGAGTTGGAGCACCAGTTAGTGGGTCTCCACCGCTAGCAGTCTTTGGAAATGCGATTACTTCACGAATCGAATCGCTATCAGTTAAAAGTGCACAAACTCGATCGAGACCAAGTGCGATTCCACCGTGTGGTGGTGGCCCGTAATTAAACGCCTCGAGTAAAAATCCAAATTTACTAGTCGCTTCTTCGTCGGATAAGCCAATTACTGTAAAGACATCCTTTTGAATTTGGCGATCATGTATACGAATCGAACCACCGCCTAACTCTGTTCCATTTAGAACAATGTCATAGGCATAAGCAAGTGCGCTACCAGGATCAGATTTAAAGGTAGAGGCAAATTCTGGTTTTGGACCTGTAAATGGGTGGTGAACTGCGGTCCAACCACCGTTATCGGTTGGTTCAAACATTGGTGCATCTACGACCCAAACAAATTCCCATTTACCTTCGGCTATGAGATTGCAACGCTTGCCAATCTCCGAACGAACAGCGCCCAATAAAGATTGCGAAGCTTGGCGCTCGCCTGCAGCAAAAAAGAGCGCATCCCCGGGCTTGGCACCTGCGGCGCTTACGATTCCAGCTTGCTCTTTCTCAGAAATATTCTTTGCAACGGGACCACCCAACGTTCCATCTTCATTTACCAAAATGTATGCCAAACCTTTAGCACCTCGAGCCTTCGCCCAATCCTGCCAAGCATCTAGATCGCGTCTTGGCGAATTGGCACCACCTGGCATCGCAACTGCACCAACATATGGCGCCTGGAAAACTCTAAATGGTGTCTCCTTGAAGAATTGCGTCAATTCGATGAGCGTGTTACCAAAACGCAAATCTGGCTTATCGGAACCGTACTTATCCATAGCGTCGCGATAAGTCATATGCGCAATTGGAGTTGGAATGTCATAACCAACTGATTCTTTCCAGACACGAACTAATAACTTCTCTGCTACCGCCAAAATGTCGGCTTGATCGATGAACGACATTTCAATATCTAGTTGCGTGAATTCAGGTTGACGATCAGCTCTGAAATCTTCATCCCTAAAGCAACGTGCAATCTGGTAGTAGCGCTCCATCCCGGCAACCATAAGAAGTTGCTTAAATAGCTGTGGCGATTGCGGCAGTGCATACCAACTGCCCGGTTGTAAGCGCACTGGCACCAGAAAGTCACGAGCTCCCTCAGGAGTTGAACGCGTCAGATACGGGGTTTCAATTTCTAGAAAATCTAGATCCTCCATGACCCGCCTAATTGTGGATGTAACTTTTGAACGTAGGCGCAAATTGTGCGCAGGCCTCTCGCGCCGTAGATCTAAATAGCGATACTTAAGTCGAACCTCTTCAGATATATCTGCATCCGAACCGGAATCAACTGGAAATGGAAGCGGAGCTGATTCACTTAGAATCGTTACATCATCACCCATCACTTCGATTTCACCAGTTGGTAGGGCTGAATTTTCATTCCCATCAGGGCGCTTAACAACTTCTCCGACAATCTTCAAGCAGTATTCGGCACGCAATTTTGCAGCAGTTGCTTCATCTCTGATCACAACTTGAACCGAACCTGTTGCATCTCTTAAATCAATAAAAGCTACTCCGCCATGATCACGCCTTCTTGAAACCCAGCCAGCTAGGGTGACAGATGTACCAGCATGCGATGCACGAAGTGCGCCCGCGTCATGAGTTCTTAACATCTAGCTGCCACCCTTAAATTTTTACGTTAGATTGTAAAAGCAAAATTATTCAATTCGGTAATCTTAACCGAGGTTACGACCCCGTCTGACATGCGTTTAATTTCAACGTTTCCTGAGGCGATTTCACTCTCACCCAAAACAATCACATAGCGAGAACCACTCTTATCTGCAGCCTTCATGGCACCTTTCAAGGCGCGGTCACCGAATGCAATTTCTGTACGCACACCGATGCTACGCAATCCTGCCGCTATTGTGAGCGCCTTTGCCTTCTCGTTCTCACCAATTGGAATAATGAATAAGTCAGATGAAAATTGATCCTCTCGCACGACTCCTTCAGCACGAGCAGCCAACAACGCACGGTCTACGCCCAGACCAAAACCAATGCCTGATAAAGATTGACCACCAAGAATCTCCATGAGTCCGTCGTAACGCCCTCCACCGCCAATTCCTGATTGCGCTCCTAGTGCTTCATGAATAAATTCAAATGTTGTCCCGGTGTAATAATCTAAACCTCGTACCATGCGTGGATTTTCTACATACGCGATTCCAAGCACGTCAAGATATGCAAGTACTTGTGCAAATTGTTTCTTCGATTTCTCGTTTAAGTAATCGCGAAGAAGAGGGGCTTTAGACATCGCTAACTTCATCTCGTCTCTCTTGTCATCGAAGAGACGGAGTGGATTAATGGCAGCGCGCGCAATAGTTGCTTCATCAAGAGTCAGACCTGAAATAAAACTGACAAGGTCTACGCGATGTGCTGCACGAGACTGCGCATCCCCTAGCGAGGTAATTTCAAGCCTGTAGTTCTGCAATCCCAAATTTTTAAATCCGCGATCTGCA
>CAIMUD010000104.1 GCA_903844585.1 uncultured Actinomycetes bacterium
GCTTGTAATCTTAGGCAGTGGGTACTGCCTTGCGAAGAATAACACCCGTTCATTAGATGAGTACATCTTGATGTCATCGAGTGACTCTTGGCGTTCGGACAACGTAGGTAGCTGATATTTTGCAGGGTTTTTGGGGGCGTCAGTACCAATGCCGTACGGTTGTCGGGGTGAAGTGATGCTCTGTACGGGGATAAAGCCACTGTGCTGCTGCACGAGTTCGGCGAGCTTCACAATCTCTTTTGGCTTGTCCTCGAGGCTGTACTCGGTTCGGAGAAGTTGCTCCGTTGGATTTATTCCGTCTTCGTAGATTCGCTGCTTACCTGCCAAGCCGTTGTCGTGCCCACGCTTCCACAAGATGATATTGGTTCTCTCAGCGCCGGCAATGCCAGGGAAGAGCCTGTTGCGGTTATCAATGAACACAATCTGGGGGTCCTCCTTAATCTCCTGCTTATTCAGCACACTTAGATTATTCCCGGACTTAGGTAGCTGCCATCCGGTAGGGAAGATTAGGGACACGTATTCGCCGAGTTGGCGCGCTTGCAGATAGAAAAATGGGTAAATCTGCTGATGGTTTTCACCCTGGTAAGGCGGGTTACCTACCACTGCCGTAAATCTCATTTCGTCACCACCTATACCAAATGCCTGGCGAAGTTCACTGTTAAGACTTGGAACAAGCGTACCATCAACGACCTGCATCTTACGTACCAGATTGTCAATGTACGCAATGTTGGTCTTCGCGCCGCTATAGCCAGCTAGTGTTCTAAGTGTGATGCGCTTCGCCATTGGGCTCTTGCACAAGACATACACATTGTTCGCCAGGACTGTGTTCCATAAGTCCTTAGCAGTTTTGCCGTCTAGGGCTTTCCCTTTTAGTTTTTTCGATCGTCTGGTGTACATATTGAATGCGACCAGAAGTGGATACAGGCCCGATTTGGAATTGATCTCGAGTACCTTTGCGTCTTCTGCCTCCCAGACCGAGGTGTCAACGTCAAGACTTTTCCATCCTGGTAAACCGCTCTTGCCCTGGACGCCGCCATTGAAATCACTTCCCCCAAACACGCGGCCGAGATGCGTGTTTACAACTTGCCACGGAGTTAGCACCGTCTCTTTGTCGGGATTTTTAAACGTGTTAAAAATCTCAGCGATGGCACGCACGCGGTCTACTGGTGGCTCACTGTCGCATTCTGCCACCCTTCGACGCAAGCTTCGCGTAACGCCTTGGAACACGGTTGCATCGTAGTATTTGATGAACTCCATAAAGGTTGTCTTTGTTAGCCCAACCGGCATGAACTCTTTCCAAGATTCATCATCAACCAGCTCAACTAACTGCTGCAACGAGATATCTTTACGCACATCTACATCTGCCCCGTAAACCAACATCGGTAGGCGAATACTTACCGAACGCAGAATGCTAATTGCGTTTCTTCGTTGGGTTCTGGCTTCTTTAAGCAGCGCCAACGCGGCTTTTTGCTCTTCCGACAGCGCCTCTCGAGCACGCTGTCTTCGCTCCGCATCTTCTCCGGCTCCAATTTGAGGATCTACCATCCCGATGTAGTTAATTGGAATTTCGTTGGTTGGTTCACTCGTAGATTTCCCGACGATTGCCTTCAAGTTGTTAAATCGTTGAATATCCAACTCATCAAGTTTTAGCAGCTCTTCGTTATACAGCCGCGAATCATCAAATCCGTTCAGACGCACCCGTTCGATGATTGCTTTTTTCAGTTCAAGCAACATCGCATCAACCGCAAAGGGTTCCATTTTGCCTTTTCGTGACGCAATGATCGGGCAAAAGTTCAGGAATTGCTCCATAGCATGAACTTGCTCCGGAGTATTGGTTTTGCCCGACGCGTGGTTCAGCTCTATCGCTTCAGCAACCAATTTCAGGGTTCGATCAGGAGCGAAATCAAATACATAGCCAAAAGTTTTCATTCGCCCATCGATTTCCCCAGGTGTTTGACAGCGGAAAGCAGTCTGTAAATATGCGATAGCGGATGTGGTGTCAGACAACATTAGAACTGCCGTCCATTGTGGAACCGAAGCACCAGTGGTTAGTCGCTGGCCAGTAAGCGTGATTGTGTACTGATGCGTACTTATCGCTTTCATGACGCGGGTCTTCGCATCAGCGTCTTCTTCATCGTCCTTGTTGTTGCCAGAGATGTTAACAATGCCAAAGTCGTTAGATCCGAACACAGGATGGGCTTTAAGCAGCTTTTCGAGTGCTTCAATTACAGCGACCCTGTTTGGTAGCAACCAGAGCGCATGCTTGTTGAAACTACGATAATTAGCAGTAGCGTATGGAAACTTCGTTGGGAGTGAATCGTCAACTAGAAGGTCGAGAAACCTTCTAACCACCTGTTCGTGCTCAAATTCGGCCACGTCCGCGCCTGAAGCATCTTTCCGGACTCGAAAGAACTCGTGGAATTTAAACGCCCCGTCGGCCAAATCAACAAATTGAGAACCAAAGTTTTCA
>CAIMUD010000105.1 GCA_903844585.1 uncultured Actinomycetes bacterium
ACGGAAACTTTGCAGCAGCTGCTGGCGCCAAAGTTTTAGATGGTCTGGGCGCTGTTGGTTCTGGTGCGCATGCCACAACTGAGTGGGTAAGCATTAAGGCTCTTGAAGAGCGCAGCGCTTTCTTACATGAATTTGTTAAGGACTTACTCAATGACTGATGGGCCATTGATCGTTCAGAGCGATAAAACACTGCTCTTAGATATCGATCATGGGATGTCAACTGAATGTCGCCGTGCAATTGCTCCATTTGCAGAACTAGAGCGATCTCCTGAACACATCCACACATATCGATTAACAAATCTTGGTCTCTGGAATGCACGTGCTGCTGGCCATGACGCCGAGATGGTTATCGACACACTTATTAAGTATTCGCGCTACGCAGTCCCTCACTCAATTCTTGTCGACGTTGCAGAGACAATGTCACGTTACGGCCGCCTGCGTCTTGAAGCAGATCCTGTGCACGGCTTAATTCTTGTGACAACTGATACCGCGGTCCTTGAAGAAGTTATTCGCGCTAAAAAGATTGCACCTTTGTTGGGTGTAAGAATTGATAATGACACAATTGCTGTGCACCCAAGTCAGCGTGGACAAATCAAACAATCACTTCTTCGACTCGGCTGGCCTGCAGAAGACTTTGCTGGTTACGTTGATGGACAAGCACATGAAATTGCACTCAAGCAAGATGATTGGAAGATTCGTCCCTACCAAGAGTTAGCCGCAGAAGGTTTCTGGCACGGTGGCTCTGGAGTAGTTGTACTTCCTTGTGGCGCTGGAAAAACAATTGTCGGCGCCGCAGCAATGGCACATGTGAAAGCAACAACACTCATTCTTGTTACAAACACAATCGCAGCGCGTCAATGGCGTGAAGAATTACTTAAGCGCACAACTCTTAATGACGATGAAATCGGCGAATACTCTGGTGCAAAGAAAGAGATTCGCCCCGTAACTATTGCAACGTATCAAGTCATGACAAAGAAAAAAGATGGCGTCTATGCCCACCTTGATCTATTTGATACTCATGACTGGGGATTAATTATTTACGATGAAGTCCATCTACTTCCCGCACCAATCTTTCGTTTTACAGCTGACATTCAATCTCGTCGTCGCTTGGGACTAACTGCAACATTGGTTCGCGAAGATGGAATGGAAGGTGAAGTTTTTTCACTGATCGGTCCAAAAAGATTTGATGTTCCCTGGAAAGAGATTGAATCTCAGGGATATATCGCTCCTGCCCAGTGTGTAGAAGTGCGTGTGAATCTGAGTGAAACTGAGCGAATTTCATATGCAACGGCTGAACCAGAAGAGCGTTATCGATACTGTGCAACAACTCGCACAAAGCGAAATGTTGTTGAATCACTAGTTGCACACCATGCAGGCGAGCAGATTTTAGTAATCGGCCAATACATTGATCAGCTCGATGAATTGTCTGAAGTACTAGGGGTTCCACTGATTAAGGGTGAAACTCCTATAAAGGAACGTGAGATTTTGTTTAATAAATTTAGAAGTGGCGAAATAACATGCTTAGTTGTTTCTAAAGTAGCTAACTTTTCTATTGATTTACCTGATGCAACGATTGCTATTCAGGTTTCGGGTGCATTTGGTTCACGCCAAGAAGAAGCACAACGCCTGGGTCGTATCTTGCGTCCAAAATCTGATGGTCGAAGTGCGACTTTTTATTCTGTAGTTTCACGCGACACGATTGACCAAGACTTTGCTCAAAACCGTCAGCGCTTCTTAGCCGAGCAAGGTTATGCCTACAAAATTATTGACGCTGACGATGTGTTTCAAGGCAAGTTCTAAAGCGTTCTGGATCAACGCGCCAGAAATCGTGGTGCTCACCATCAATATGAGTTACCGGAACTTGTTCACCGTATAGTTTTTCAAGTTCAGCATTGCCATCTATGTAAGTAATTTCAATTGAATACTCCAATTCGCTCTTCATAGATTCAAGCGTTTCTACGGCAACATCACAGAGATGACAGCCGTGTCTCGAAAAGACAGTGATGATTGTTTGAGACAACTATTTTTTCCGCTTCTTATTCATTGCGCGATCAATTAATTCTTCGGCAACGAGTGTGACATCACCTTTTAATCTATATGCGTTTTTCTCGAGATCTTTCAGTACGGCGTTAACGGTAGTCTGTGTTACAGAACCAACGAGGGGACCGAACTTTTTCGAAAAGAGTGCATGCGCGATTTCACTGACAGATTTCGCTAAATCATCACGCGCTTCATCTAATGTTGGTTCTGGTTTCTTTGGTTCTTGTGAAAAATCTAGAGAAATTGGACGTTCGGCCTTCATCCGAGAATAAAGATCATCGAAGTTGGTTGCACTGCTCTCTTCCATAGGGAAATCATCTCACCCTGATACCTTTTGCACATATGCAAACGAGAACTAGTACTCGCACCGCAACAGGGCTTCTATTTGTTCTCCTTGCATCTTTCCTCTCCATTCTTCCCGCGCAAGCGGCGCCACTCGTTGCCCCATCAACTGTGTGGGGGCACACATATGCAGCGGAAGCGAGTTCAGAAGTCCTGTCGGTACCTGCAACCCAATCT
>CAIMUD010000106.1 GCA_903844585.1 uncultured Actinomycetes bacterium
GCAGCTTCTGCAAATGCAAAAAGAATGAGAAGTGCAAAGAGTGGGATCTGTAGATTATTTGCAACGAGAGTATCCGCTGTGTGATGGATCCATTCGGAAATCGACATGCGCTAAGGGTATATGAGAGCTCAGGCTGAGTTTTAGAACCTTGAACGGATTTCCCAGAGATCGGCAAAGACAGGGTTAAATAAAGTGGAAGCAAGGTATTTAATTCCGCTGGACCCACCAGTGCCACTCTTCTGACCGATTGTGCGTTCGACCATTTTTACGTGACGATAACGCCACTCTTGAATACCTTCGTCAATGTCTACTAGTCGCTCACAAACCATTGCAGATTCGGGATCATTTTGGTGAACTGAAAGTAATACATCCTGAACTTCAACACTTGGTATGTATGCAATAGATTTATCGCGTTGCATGACCAGGGCGGGCATCTTATGTCCACGTTTTTCCAGATAGAAAAGGGTTGAATCCCAAATTGAATTTCCCTTACAAATTTCTGAGATCTCTTTTTGTACATCCGGCGGCAAATGGCTTGCCATTTTTTCATCACGCCGACCAAGAATTGCCTCAACCTTTCTAAATTGTGCTGATTGAAAACCACTTGATGATGCTAAGTAACCTCTGAATGCATTGAATTGAAGCGGCGTCATTGTTTCCAGAATATCCACCTGGGTTACACAAACTTTCATGATTGTGCGGATGCGACCAAGAATTGCTAGCGAACGGTGGGTATCTCCAGTTTCAAGTGCTCGCCCAGCTTCGTTAAATTCATGAATTAGTTCTTTAAACCAGAGTTCATAAGTTTGGTGAATGATGATAAAAAGCATTTCGTCATGCTCAGGACCATCAGAAAGAGGACGCTGAAGTTTTAGAAGTTCGTCGACAGCAAGATATGACGTGTATGTAAGAGCTGAGTCAAAGCCTTTATCTGTCATGTGACTCGTGAATCCGATCCCTTAATCGTGAGGTGTTTACCTTCTGCTACCAGGTCGCGAATTCTCTTAAATCCATCCCACACTTCAAGATAAGAAGTAGGCAGGGGAGCGATAGCTAAGCGGATTGCATTTGGTGTTCGGTAATCTGGAATTACATTTGCAAACTTGCGAAGAGCAACACAAATATTTGCAGCTTCCGGATGACCAATAGAAATGTGGCCACCGCGTTCGTTGGGGTCCCTAGATGTAAGGAGCGTGAATCCTAAATCAACCAACCACTCATCATGGAGTTTGATCATCATCTCAGTTCCAATTGCAGCCTTTTCTGCGATGCGGTGAATACCTGCTTCTTCAATCATTGTGAATGCGCTCTTGATGCAGCGCAGGCCAATGAGGGAAGGACTTGCAATCTGGAATCCACGTATTCCTGGTGCTCGCTCGAAAACGGGCCCCATTCCAAACTGGTCATCTTGAGAAAACCATCCTTGAATTGGTACTTGTAGTTCGGCTTGAACCTTCTTGTTAACGTATAGCCACGCTGGTGCGCCCGGTCCGGAGTTCCCATATTTGTAAGTGCAACCCACTGCTATATCAACGCCGTTGGAATCGAAATTCATTTCGATTGCACCTACTGCATGGCTTGCATCCCATAGAAGAAAGGCTCCATAGTTGCGAGCTAAATCAGTTAACTCTTTAATGTTATTGCGCGCACCAGATCGGTATTGAATTACTTCAAGAGTAACAAGGGCAACATCCTCACTCAAATACTTTTCGAGCAATTCTGGTGAGATCAATTCATTTTCTGAATTCTTTGAATCTTCGTTATCGATGATCACAAGATTGAGATCAAATTGTTTAGCGATTCCATCCAAAATATATCTATCAGTTGGAAAATTCGCTGCATCTGTAATTATTGTTTTTCGCCCAGGGCGCGCGAGGATTGCAGCGAGTGCCAATTGATAGAAATTAACTGATGTTGTGTCGCAAGCCAAAACTTGACCAGGCCCTGCACCAAGAGTTGCGCGACCAATCAAGTCACCTGTTGGTTGTGCTTCATCAACCCAATGGCTCCAACCTGCTACAGCTTCCGGACCCCATTCATTTGTCATGAAATCGTTTACCGCTTTCACGGTAGCAATTGGAAGACGACCAAGTGAATTTCCATCGAGGTAACAAAGATCAGGATCTGAAATGACGAATTGTGACCTGAACCGCGCGAGTGGGTCTCGTGAATCTAAATCTAGAGCGTATTCGCGGTCGGTTACCTTCATGGTTGAAAGGTACGCTCTCCTACCGTGGCGCGCAATATCGTAAATATCGAAGAGGTAAGTAAGGCATTTGATATAAATCCGTTGCTTGAAAAAGTTTCCCTCGGAGTTTCGCAAGGTGAACGCATCGGAATTGTCGGTCGAAATGGTTGTGGCAAAAGTACGCTGATGAAAATTATTGCCGCAGTTGAACCAGCTGATAGCGGGAGAATTACAAAATCGAATTCTGTAAATATCGGACTTCTCTCACAGGTGGATAAAGAAGATCCCACAGCAACTGTTGGTGATGTCGTGCTGGGAAGTAAAGAAAAACATGAGTGGGCAAGTGATGCTGCGATACGTGAAATATTTACTGGTTTATTCGGTGGATTTGATGATCACCTTTTTGAAAGAAATTTTTCATCCTTATCAGGCGGAGAAAAGCGTCGAGTTAGCTTGGCGAAGTTGTTGATAGACGATTTGGACTTACTTCTTCTAGATGAACCGACTAACCACCTTGATGTAGAAGGTGTCGCCTGGCTTGCAGAACACTTGAACAAACGTAAATCCTTAGCGGTCTTAGTTATTACTCACGATCGTTGGTTTTTAGACGCTGTCACTGATCACACTTGGGAAGTCGTCAACGGCAAAGTTGAAGAATACGATGGCGGTTATTCAGCCTTTGTTTTGGCTAAAGCAGAGCGCTCGCGTCAAGCGGGCGTTATGGATGCACGTCGAAATAATTTAATTCGCAAAGAGTTAGCCTGGTTACGTCGAGGCGCACCTGCTCGAACGACGAAACCGAAGTTTCGAGTTGATGCCGCCAACGAGCTAATCGCTGCAGAGCCCGCACCTCGTGATAAAGGTGAGCTACTTAAGTTTGCGCTAAATCGACTAGGTAAAACAGTTTATGAAGCTCACCATCTTCAAATTAAAGCGGGGGATAAAGAACTTATAGATGATCTGTACTGGAATATCGGACCTGGCGACCGTATTGGAATTGTTGGAGTTAACGGTTCAGGTAAGACAACACTCATGCGCGCACTTGCTGGTGAGTTGCAACCCACTGCAGGCAAGCTCGTAACTGGAATAACAGTGAAGTGCGCATTTCTCACTCAACACCTAGACGAACTTGATCCAACATGGCGCGTGCTTGAAGCTGTAGAAAAAGTAGCCAGTCATATTGAAATTGGTGGAGGCAAATCTTTATCGGCCTCACAGCTTTGCGAACGTCTTGGTTTCGATAGGGATTCACAATGGACCCCTGTTGGAGATTTATCTGGCGGCGAGAAACGTAGATTGCAATTAACGCGCCTTCTTATGGGCTCTCCGAATGTGCTTTTGCTTGATGAGCCAACAAATGATTTTGATATTGAGACGCTGACCGAGTTGGAGGATTTACTAGATAGTTACGGTGGAACTCTCATAATTATCTCTCACGATAGATATTTCCTCGAACGGGTATGTGACAACTTTGTAGGATTGCTCGGAGATAAATCGCTACGGGATTTACCTCGAGGAATCGACCAATATCTCGAACAACGGCTTGCTAATTTAAATGGCCTTGACAAGGGCTCCGAATCGGAAAAATCGCAATCAAGTGCGGCAGAACAAAGACAGTTGAAAAAGGATTTAGCACGCCTTGAGAGACAAGTGGGCAAACTCAAAGAGAGAATTGTAGAGTTAAAGAAAGAACAAGAAGCGCAAGCATTTGATTCTTCGAAACTTCTCGAGACCAGTACCGCGCTGTATGAAGCAGAGTCCGAACTAGCAACCCGCGAAGAAGAATGGCTTGAAGTAACGCTCGCCCTTGAACCCTAGGTTAGAATTTGTACATGAAGCAATTGGTTCACATCATCGAAGTAATCCTATTTAGATCTCGCTGGCTCCTGACACCTTTGTATTTAGGTTTGGTGGGTGCTTTAGCTCTACTTGCTTACCGATTCGCAATCGATTTTGTGAAAATTGTGCAGCATATTGGTGATGTCGAAGCTCATACTTTTACATTGGAATTACTTGCACTTCTAGATTTAACGCTCTTAGCAAACCTCATCCTTATGGTTATTTTTGCTGGGTACGAAAACTTTATTTCCAGAATTGATATTGCACAGGAATCACAAGATCGCCCACACTGGATGGGAACAATCGATTTCAGTGGTCTGAAAATTAAATTAATCGGTTCACTTGTCGCAATTTCAGTAATCGAACTTCTCAAAGATTTTATTGAACTCTCAGGACAAGAACATGTCGGCGAAGGAACAAAGTGGAGAATCTTTATCCACCTCACATTTGTTGCTTCAGGCGTGTTATTTGCCTTGATGGATTGGATTGCGGATAAGAGAGAGTTCCACGGTACTCATCCTTAAGGAAGAGTAATTGGCGTAACTCTTAGAAATTCATTTCAGGCGACGTCGGTAATTTACGAGCCCCGAAATTATTGAAGCGCCGATAAAGAAAGCCGCAATCGCGTATGAGGAACTTTTTACCCACGGAAGAGTCGCTGCATAAAACCCAGCAAGGGTTATTCCAACTCCCCATAGAAGCGCACCAAGTGCGTTTGCAGATAGAAACTTGTAGTAATTCATTTTGGCAGCGCCTGCGATTGGCGGAACAAATGTGCGGATCCAAGGAAAGAATCTGGCGGCAACGACCGCCCACCAGCCTGTGTGCTCATAAAAGTTCTCAGCGTTTTTAATCATCACCTTCATTCGCGGCGAATCGCGTTTATCTAAATATGGGCGCCCCACAACTCTGCCCAAAACAAAGCCAACTTGATCACCAAAAAAGGCTGCAAGAAAAATAGCAGTCACCAAAATCAAAATATTTATATTCTCTTGCGAAGCTGCAACAAGGCCCGCGCTGAATAAAATTGAATCTCCAGGTAAGAAGAATCCAAAAAGTAGGCCCGTTTCTACAAAAACGATTCCTGCGGCAATTAAATAAAATACAAAAGGTGCCAGTGTTGAGAGTTGACCATCAAAGCTTGCAGCAAACTCCATTTATACAACACCATATAAACGGTCACCAGCATCACCTAAGCCGGGAACGATATATCCGTGTTCATTTAGTCTTTCATCTAGCGCACCAGTAACTAAAGTAATTGGTACACCTGCACCTGCAAAAGTTTTTTCTAGAACTGCGATGCCTTCTGGAGCAGAAAGTATGCAAATAACAGTGATATCTGTGGCACCACGTTCAATTAAAAAGTTAATGGCCGCAACAAGAGTTCCACCAGTCGCAAGCATTGGATCGAGTACAAAACATTGGCGTCCGGCAAGATTGTCAGGAAGGCGGTTTGCATAAGTGCTTGCTTCGAGAGTTTTCTCATCTCGTACCATTCCGAGGAAACCAACTTCTGCTGTCGGTACAAGCCTTGTCATTCCTTCAAGCATTCCAAGCCCGGCACGAAGAATTGGTACAACCACGGGAGTAGGACTTGCTAATTTGATGCCAGTTGTCTTCGTAACTGGTGTCTTAATACTGACCGTCTCTGTTCGCACTTCACGAGTGGCTTCATATGCAAGAAGTGTTACGAGTTCCTCGACCAAATGGCGGAAGGTAGGAGAATCGGTTCGCTCATCACGCAAAAGAGTCAATTTATGAGAAATAAGTGGATGGTTTGCGACATGAACTTTCATGGCTCATACCTTACAGGGCTTTCTTTCCAATCCAATGAGTGCCAATATGTCGCTGTGACAGAGGCGCGGATTGATGATGTGGACATTGCGGTAGCCGCATGGCATGAAGATGGTCGATGGTCGCTTTCTCAATTACCTGATGCCCAAGACTTACCTGGTGTTATTGATCGTTTGAAATCACTACAAACTAATGGTGGTGCAATCGCACTTCTTGCAATTGATGAAGAATTTTTTATGGTTATACGCGTGCTCGGATCGCATATTAAGATGCTTTTAAGTGATGTAACTTGCGCTCTTGATTATGAAGTAGCCGCAGAATTTCTTGAGCTTTGTGATCTAGATACACCCGAAGATGATGAAGAACCGCTTCCGGTAGGTCACCTAGATATTTTAGCTGATTTAGGCGTTAACCAAATGGAGATTGCAACTCTATGTGATGATGCTGAATTGTTTCCAGATGAACAACTCGAAGCACTTGCTAGCCGTCTAGGATTTGGTGATCAATTTACCGAGTTATTGGAGCTGTAAGAATTTCTAAGCAACCAGAAGAGTTGATGCGTGAAGCGATATCAGTTGCAAAATCTGCTCTCACAACAGGTGACGTTCCTGTCGGCGCCATAGTAATTAACCGCGATGGAGTGGTTATTGGTAGAGGTTTTAATGAGCGCGAAGCTACAAATGACCCCACTGCGCACGCTGAAATTGTTGCGCTACGAAGTGCTTCATCACGTTTGCAGAATTCACGCCTAGACGGATGCACGCTAATTGTCACGCTCGAACCGTGTGCCATGTGTGCAGGTGCAATTGCACAAGCGCGAATCGGTCATCTGATTTTTGGAGCTTGGGATGAAAAGGCAGGAGCAGTCGGATCTGTTTGGGATGTAATTAGAGATCCGCGCGCAATTTATAAAATGGATGTCACAGCTGGAGTATTAAAAGATGAATGCGCAAAACTACTTCAGAATTTTTTTGAAGCTCAGAGAAAGAGCTAAACAAGTAACTGGTAAGAAGGGTTAAGAATTGTAAGAGCGCCTTCTTCTTCGCCGACCATTCCTTCTGCGCGAAGTTTTGAACCAACTTCAAGTCCGGCAATTTCGCGGCGACCTAAGAACTGAAGCGTTACGCCTCCTGTTTGATCCCACACTTCTACTTCAAGCAGAGGCGCACCTCCACGAGGCGCGGTTTTAATGGAAGTTACTTGTCCCTGAACATGAGCGCGTTTTCTCCACTCAATTTCACCGATTGGAGTTACGTTCGCTTCGTAATGGCTAACCGGTTCAACCTGTCGCGTAATTTCTTTGGTTGCCTTTACGGGCGCAGGTTTTACCTTTGCTGTAACCCTTGAATCGTGTTTCTCATAAGTAGCTACTGCACTTCCTGAAGTTATTTTGTCGACGTCGAAAGGAACGATTGTCGCGACAACTCGTTGAAGTTGAGAGATTGGTGCTGCAATTTCTTCTGCTGTTTGGTCATGTAATAAACGACCAAGGAAAGGAGAGTAAGAGCGACGTGGAAGAAGTAGCGTTAGTTCGATATCGCTTTTCTCTGTCATTCTTATTGCATAATCAACAGCGGAGTTAGCGATTCGTCGATCTGGGCAATCGATGAGTTCGAGAGTTACATCATCGAATGCGTTGGAAGTTGCCCAAGCGTGCGCGATATCTTCTGCGTGACGATCATCAATAACAAAGTGGACGGCACTTAAATTGCGGGGCTTCAAACTGCGTGCGTAACGAATCGCGCCTAGAGTTGCAAGATCAACGTTATCAACGAGAACAGTCACATCATGGCGAACAATTGCTGTTGCGCGTTCTTGTTCCTGGCGCACAGAGAGAGCGTCAAGTTCGCGAGTGTATTGGCGTCGAAGTCGAAGGAATGTTGCGACCAATATCGGTGCAAGAACCAAGACCATCCATGCGCCTTCAGTAAATTTAACTACTGAAAAAATAAGTACGATTGCTAGGGAAACTGAGCCAGCGATTGAATTGATGACAACTCTTAGCTTCCAACCATTTGGCTTTGTGCGAAGAGAATGTCTTGTCATTCCAAATCCTGCGAGAGTAAATCCCGTAAATACACCGAGTGCATAGAACGCTACAAGGTGCTCTACCGATCCAGCAGTGATCAATACAAGTAATATTCCGCCACCCGATAGGAGAAGAATTCCATTTGAAAAAGCCAGACGGTGCCCACGCTTTGTTAACTGGCGTGGCAGGTAACCATCGGTGGCGACGAAATTACAAAGCAGTGGGAAAGCGCTATATGTTGTATTTGCGCCAGCAAAGAGAATAAGCATTGTCGCAAGCTGAACCAGAATAAACATTACAGTTCCAAATGAACCTGTTCCGACTGCTGCTTTTGCTATCTGTGAAATAACAGTTGGGGTTCCAGATTCGTAAGGCATTGCATGAATACGATGCGCGAACCAAGAAACACCCAAGACGAGTGTTCCAAGAATCGAACTCATAACAACCAAAGTCCTCTTTGCATTAACGTGCTCTGGTTCGCGGAAAAGTGCCACACCATCAGAGATTGCTTCAAGTCCAGTCAGCGATGAACCACCATTTGCAAATGCACGCAGGAGAATAAAAATTGATGCAAATGTAAGTAAGCCTTGCGCCTGTCCAACCTGAACCGCGCCTGGTAGACCCGTTGCGAGCACAGGAAGAGTTCCCTGTGAAAGTCTCCAGATTCCCATTCCAAAGACGATGAACATACTTCCGACGAAGAAGTATGTAGGAAATGCGAAAGCTTTTCCTGCTTCCTTAACGCCTCGCAAGTTTCCGTAAGTAAGTAAGGCAATCACTGCGAAGATCATCGGTAGTTTCCATGGGTCTAACGATGGGAAAGTTGAAATAATCGCTGCCACGCCAGCTGAAGATTGAATTGCTACCGTAACGATGTAATCAAGCATGAGAGCCACTGCTGCAATCTGGGCAAAAACGGGACCAAAGTTATCTCGCGCAACAATGTAGGCGCCGCCTGTTTTTGTGTAGACATCAATCACGTTGCGGTAAGACAAAGTAATTATTGTAAGAATTATCAGGACTATTGCAGTCATCGGCATCAAGATTGCAAAAGCTGCAAGACCAAATGCAGGCAACAACGCAATCAAAATCTGTTCGCTTCCATATGCTGAAGATGAAATACAGTCTGATGAAAGGATTCCGAGTGCGTAGCGTTTACTTAAACGTTGATGTCCAAGTGAGTGACGGTTAAGAGGGCCACCCAAAAGCGTTCGCTTTATTTTGTAGCTAAACGAATCTTTAAGATGTGCGTGATCCTGAAGTGCAACGGGCTGCGGAGCACCATCAGTCCAAGACTTTGCCACCAATATCTCCTTAATTAGTGTGCTTATTCTATGCGCAATCAGTTCTCTTTATGCGCTCACCGAATCCAATTCGCTTATTTGGTTGGCATTCAACGCCACGATTGGAAGTAATTCCATAAGTTGGTCCACAGTTCGGGCGCTGGCAATCGGAACTGAATTGTGTCCTCTTAGCCATGCAAGGGCGACTGCAGAAATTGTCGTATTGAGAGCGCTGGCGATTTCTTCAAGTTTTGTTACGACGCCGTATCCGCGATCATGAAGATATTTTGAAACTGATTCAGAGCGAGCCGAATCAACACTTTTGCCTGGGCGGTACTTTCCAGTTAGAAACCCACTTGCTAATCCGTAATATGGGATAGACGAAATACCAAGTTCCTTTGCAACTGGTGCAACATCGTTTTCGAATTCAGTTCTTTCCATAAGATTGTAATGGCTCTGAATAGCTACAAAGTGTGGCAAATTATTTTCTTTACTAATTTTGGAAGCCTCCAGCAATCGAGCACCCGTGTAATTTGAAGCCCCAATTACATGAACCTTGCCGGATTTAATCACCTCGCCATAAGCTCCAAGAGTTTCTTCAAGAGGAATAGTTTCGTCATCTGCATGAGAGTAGTAAAGATCAATGTGATCACTTTGCAGTCGCCGTAATGAGTCATCAAGTGCGGATTTAATATTTGCCGCTGACAAGCCAGGCCGCGTCGAAAGTTTTGATACTTTTGTTGCAATTACAATTTGATGTCTATTTCCGCGAGCTTTCATCCAGTTACCAATTATGGTTTCGCTTTCGCCACCCTTATTTCCAGGTTTCCATTCTGAATAAACATCAGCGGTATCAATGAAATTTCCACCCGCTTCGAAATATGCATCTAAAACTGCAAAAGATTCCTCTTGATCGGCTGACCATCCAAAGACATTTCCCCCAAGGCAGAGTGGAAAGACTTCAAGATTTGTATTTATAAGTTTCGTGAAACCGCCCATTGCTTAACGCTCCTTTTAGCGCAAAATCTACTCAGATTATATTTCCAAGAAGCATTTGATAAGTGCTAGCACTCAAGAGAATTTTTCTTCAGTGTATTTACTTCCAATTACTAGGCAAAAGCGTACCCTGCTAATAGAGCAAGGGGGATTCATGCAAAGCGCACTTATTAATCTAAATCATCCAGCCCATTATTTTACTTTTGGGCCAATTTCAATCTCAATTGGGAATGCAGTAATTATCGGAGTCATGATCGCAATTTTTGCGATTGCACTCTTTCTACCGTTTCCACATTCGAAGGAAAATCGATAATGAGTACTTCATGGACAGCACGCGTCAGAAGGGCAACTCTTGAGAGTTACAAACCAGAAGACCTCTTGCCAGATACACAACCGGCATATGTTTCCTCATGGATTTATATATTTGGAGTTGCGACAATTGCAGCTTTTGTAGCGCTCTTTGCAACAGGACTGGTACTTACTTTAGAAGGCCCGTCCTGGTGGCACACATCGAGTATTGGCCACTATGTGAATTCAATGCACCTTTGGAGCGTTGAACTATTTTTTGTATTTATGGTTGTTCACCTTTGGGGAAAATTCTGGATGGCGGCTTGGCGCGGAAAGCGCACAGCTACATGGGTAACTGGCGTAATTGCATTTATGGCATCAATTGTCACCGCTTTTACCGGGTACTTAATCCAGACAAATTTTGATTCTCAATGGATTTCAACGGAAGCGAAAGATGGTTTTAACTCCATAGGAGTTGGTGCATTTTTTAATGCTCTAAATACAGGCCAGGCAATTCTGTTGCACGTCGCTCTTCTTCCACTGGTCCTAGGGGCAATCGTTGTCTGGCACATACTTTTAATTAGAAGAAATGGTGTCGTAGTACCAATTGATAGTGATTCAACTTTGAATGGCGGTAATTAACATGGTTGTTAAATTTGATCCAGCGAAGAAATGGAACGGTCCTAATCGGCCATACGATTTAGTAAAAGAGTTTGTAGTGGCAATAATTGCCGTGGGTGTACTCGCAGCTGGACTTGCATTTGTTTTTAGTTCACCCGATGAACCAGCGCTGACTCTTAAATCATGGGCAATTGCAAACCCTGCAGATTTTGTTCAAACCGCTACAGGTGAGCTTGCCGGAACAACCACTTCGGCAAGTTATGGCCCTCCATATAACAACGCTGCTTCGGGCCAACACTTTGGAATTCTTAAGTTGCAGGATTGGGCTGGAGTTCGTATCCCTATTGATCCTGCAAAATCTTTTGTACTAGAACCACTCATGCTTTTCAACGATGCATCTGCGAAAGCCGCTGTAGCAAGCTGGAATCTAACAAGTGCGGATCAACAAAATAAGTGGGCAACTGCCTATGCAGAAGTTCTGGGAAAATCACCGCAAGCTACCTCTATCGCGGATCCAAATAATCTATTCGGTCCAGTACCAACACTTATTTCATCGCTGATGAATATGGCACAAGCTGGAGCGCTAGATGGCGCCCTTGCTACAAGTGATACAACGCTGCCAACAAATTTTACAAAACCGTTAATGTTTTTAGCAGACAGTGAAGGATACTTTGCGGCTAAAGCCGAAGAGGAACACTTAGCTGGAGAACAGTGGGGAGTTATGAATGAAACTGGTTCATGGCCAGGACAATCATGGTTATGGCTCTTTTCTTTCTGGTATCAAGTAGATCCATTCAAATCTTCTGATAACGCAGACACACTTGTTATGTTGCTGATGGGAGTACTTACATTGGGATTAGCTCTAGTGCCATTCATCCCTGTGTTAAATAAGATTCCATACAAGATTCCGATTCACCGATTAATTTGGCGGAATTGGTACAAGAAGGGTTACTAAAGGGCGGCTGCGAAATTGCTCTGCGGAGGATGAGGGATTTGAACCCTCGAAAGGTTGCCCTTTACACGCTTTCCAAGCGTGCGCACTCGGCCGCTATGCGAATCCTCCAGCGCTAGTAAAACCAGCGTGTGAACTCTATCGGTGCCAATAACTATGCTTTACCCAGATCCCTCACGCGGCGCTATCGCGCCAAACTCCCCCAGGGTAGGAATACAGCAAGGGTAGGCGCGCTCTAACGGGTGCGTGAGGGGTCCTCTTAGCAAAGTTCAAAATTAAATGTAGAGTCACAAACTGTATGTAGGGTCACGATGAGTTCCCTACGAGATGTACCGAGTAGAGAGTTGTAAAGATGTCGCTAGCGCTTTATAGAAAATACCGCCCATCGGTATTTGCAGATGTCATCGGACAAGATCATGTAACTGTCCCGCTCTCCAACGCTCTTACATCTGGAAAAACAAATCACGCATATTTATTTAGCGGTCCACGCGGATGCGGAAAAACTTCGAGCGCTCGCATTATGGCGCGCTCACTCAACTGTGAAAAAGGCCCAACGCCAACTCCGTGCGGTGAATGTCAATCTTGTAAAGATTTAGTAGCAAATGGTCCGGGTTCACTCGATGTTATCGAACTCGATGCCGCCACCCACGGACTTGTAGATGATGCGCGCGAACTTCGCGATAAAGCGTTCTTTGCACCAGTACAGAGTCAATACAAGATTTATATCATTGATGAAGCGCATCAACTTGGGCCGGGTGCAGCGAATGCACTTCTTAAAGTTGTTGAAGAACCACCTCCTCACGTTATCTTTATCTTTGCAACAACTGAGCCAGAGAAGTTAATTTCAACTATTCGCTCTCGTACACATCACTATCCATTCCGATTAGTGCCACCTGGAATTCTTGCCGCTCACTTAGAAAAAATTTGTGCAGCCGAAGGAGTAAAGGTTGCCAAGGGAGTTATCCCACTCGTTGTGCGCGCAAGTGGAGGATCTGTTCGTGATGCTCTCTCTGTACTTGGCCAACTTCTGGCAGGTGCCGGAAGCGATGGCGTGAGCTATGAAATCGCAATTCAACTTCTTGGGTTTACAGATAGCGCTCTTTTAGATGACGCGATGGACGCACTTGCAGCGCGAGATGGGGCAACGCTCTTCCAAACTGTTGATCGTGTAATCGAATCAGGTCATGATCCACGTCGCTTCGCCAGTGACTTACTGGAACGCCTTCGTGACTTAATGATTGTGGATGCCCTTGCCGCAACGAACGCAAATTCAATTTTGCGCGAACTTCCGGATGACCAGTTGGAGAGAATGCGCACGCAAGCCCAGAACATTGGTGCTGCAAATCTTTCTCGTGCGGCAGATATTGCAGCAGAGGGGTTGACCCAGATGCGTGGTGCAACTGCGCCAAGACTAATTCTCGAACTTATTTGCGGCCGCATACTTTTGCCGGGTGGAGATAAATCAGAAGCCGGTTTGCTCTCTCGTATCGAGCGACTTGAAAGAGTAGATGGCATTGCAGCTCCAGTGGCAGCGCCGGTTAAAGTTGCCGAAGTAGAAAAGCCAATGGCACAGGTTGCACCTGTCGAAGCAAAGGTTGCACCCGAAAAACCAGTTGTTGAAAAACCAGTTGCTGAAAAACCAAAGGCAAAAGTTGAAAAAGTAGATTCAATGGATGTTGGCGCACTGCGTCGCATGTGGCCAGATGTTATTGAAAATGTAAAGAAGCGTCGCAGACTTACCTGGTCGCTCCTTAGCGCGAGTGCGCAAATAATTGCAGTAGATGACAAGGCAATAACGATTGGAATTGTTAACGCCGGCGCGCGAGATTCATTTGTGCGTTCAGAGTCTGAAGAAATTCTGCGTCAAGCATTTATTGAAGTCGTTGGCCTTGATCGAAAGATAGAAGTTGTTGTGGATCCATCTATCGATGTAAACACCACTCCAGAAACTCGAGCTGTCCAAAAGGATGAAAGACGCTCGGATACAGATTTACTTAGTGGAGCTGCGCTATTGGCCGCCGAACTTGGAGCACAAGTAATTAGTGAAAAGGCGCACGAATAGTGAGTACCGGAATGTATGAAGGAGCCATACAAGATCTAATTGATGCCCTCGGTCGCCTTCCTGGAATTGGCCCCAAGAGCGCCCAGCGCATTGCTTTTCATATTCTTCAAGCAGATGGAGACGTTGCACTTAGTCTTGTAGAAGCAATTCGTACAGTTAAAGAGCGAGTTAAATTCTGCGAACAATGTGGCAATGTTTCGGAAGAAACAGATTGCCGAATCTGCCGTGATCCAAGGCGTGATCCATCACAGATTTGCGTTGTCGAAGAAAGCAAAGATGTCATCGCAATCGAACGCACACGCGAATTCCGCGGTAGGTATCACGTCCTCGGCGGAGCAATTAGCCCGATCGATGGAATCGGCCCAGATCAGCTTCGCATTCGCGAACTAATGCAAAGGCTTTCAGATTCAAATATCTCCGAAGTTATTTTGGCTACTGACCCAAATCTTGAAGGCGAAGCTACAGCTACCTATCTGGCGCGAATGATTAAACCTCTTGGCTTAAAGGTCTCTAGGTTGGCAAGTGGGCTTCCAGTTGGCGGCGACCTTGAATATGCCGATGAGGTCACTCTTGGGCGTGCATTTGAGGGGCGTCGCAACATAGAGAGTTAGTCTCACTATTTGGATGAGCGGCAGTCTCATATGTTGAGATATCCGTTAATTAGGTGGAATTAGCCTAGATATTCGTTCACTATTGAGCCATGGGGTTAATCGTTCAAAAGTTTGGTGGCTCATCGGTCGCTGATGCCGATGGCATGAAGCGCGTTGCCGCCCGCATCGTTGCGACCAAGAAAGCCGGCAATCAAGTTGTCGTTGTGGTCAGCGCGATGGGCGATACAACTGACGAGCTAATCGATCTTGCAAATGCTGTAACTCCCATGCCCGAAGGTCGCGAACTCGACATGCTTCTTACAGCCGGTGAGCGAATTTCAATGGCGCTATTGGCAATGGCTATTTCAAGTCTTGGCCATGAAGCGCGTTCATTTACTGGAAGCCAAGCTGGCGTAATTACAGATTCTTCACATGGTCGTGCGCGCATCATTGATGTAACACCAGGTCGTATTCAAGAAGCGCTCTCTGAAGGCGCAATTGCAATCGTTGCGGGCTTCCAAGGAATTTCGCAAGATACAAAAGATATTACAACTCTTGGTCGCGGTGGTTCGGATACAACTGCAGTAGCGCTCGCTGCTGCACTCGATGCAGATGTGTGTGAGATCTATACAGATGTGGATGGAATCTTTAGCGCAGACCCACGTGTTGCACCAGCGGCACGCAAATTAAAAACCGTTACCTACGATGAAATGCTCGAACTCGCAGCAGCTGGCGCGAAAGTTCTGCATTTGCGGTGCGTTGAATATGCGCGCCGATACAACTTACCGATTCACGTCCGTTCATCATTTTCACCTAACGAAGGAACCTGGGTGGTTGAAAACCATCCTGAAGGAGGCAACATGGAGCAAGCAATCATCTCGGGTATCGCACACGATAAAACCGAAGCGAAGGTCACCATCGTCGGAGTGCCAGACCGCACCGGTGTCGCTGCACGCATCTTTCAGGTTATTGCAGATGCCGACGTCAACATCGACATGATTGTGCAGAATGTTTCAGCTGCAGCAACTGGTCTTACAGATATCTCATTTACTTTGCCAAAATCTGAAGGAGCAAATGCAACAAACATTTTGAAACGCATTCAAGGTGAAGTTGGATTCCAATCAATTCAGTACGACGATTCAATCGGCAAACTTTCACTTATTGGTGCGGGAATGCGCTCACACCCAGGTGTTACAGCTACATTTTTCGCTGCGATGGCTGAGGCCGGAATCAACATCGAAATGATTTCTACTTCAGAAATTCGCATCTCAGTTATCTGCCGCGAAGGTGATCTAGAACGTGGCGTTCGTGCAGCACACACTGCCTTTGGACTTGATGCAGATCAAGTTGAAGCAGTTGTCTATGGAGGAACAGGTCGATGACTCAGAAACCATCACTTGCTGTTGTCGGTGCAACTGGCGCCGTAGGCACAGTAATGCTTTCCATTTTGTCTGAACGCGCGGATGTATGGGGTGAAATAAGACTGATCGCATCAGCTCGAAGTGCAGGAAAGAAACTCAAATGCCGTGGAGTCGAACTCACAGTCGTTGCACTTTCTCCTGAAGCATTCGATGGAATTGATGTTGCAATGTTTGATGTTCCAGATGAAGTTTCTGCAGAATGGGCGCCGATTGCGGCATCAAGAGGCGCAGTCGTTGTAGATAATTCTGGCGCATTCCGCATGGATAAAGATGTGCCACTAGTTGTTCCTGAAGTGAATCCGCAAGATGTTAAGAACCGCCCCCGCGGAATTATTTCTAATCCAAACTGCACCACACTTTCGATGATTGTTGCAATGGGCGCACTTCATCGCGAATACGATTTGAAAGAACTCGTCGTCTCTTCATACCAAGCAGCATCAGGTGCAGGTCAAGCTGGCATTGATGCACTTCGAGCACAGATCAAAGCTGTTGCAGGAACAGAAGCTGGCGATAGCGCTGGCGATATTCGTAGCTTTGTAAAAGATTTAGGACCATTCCCAGCACCTCTTGCGCTTAACGTCATCCCTTGGGCTGGATCTTTAAAAGAAGATGGTTATTCATCAGAAGAACTTAAAGTTCGAAATGAATCTCGAAAGATTTTGGGGCTACCAAACCTAAAGGTCTCAGCTACATGCGTGCGTGTTCCAGTAATCACGACTCACTCACTTACAGTGCATGCAACTTTTGCGAAGGAACCATCACGCAAAGCAGCACAAGATATTTTGCAAAACTCTGCTGGCGTAAAACTTGTAGATGATCCCGAGAACCACAAATTCCCAACGCCAAATGATGCTGTAGGAACAGACCCAACTTGGGTTGGCCGAGTTCGCAAAAGTATCGATGACCCAATGTCTCTTGATCTTTTTGTTTGTGGAGATAATCTGCGTAAAGGCGCTGCTCTCAACACGGCGCAAATCGCAGAACTTCTTGCCCTCGAATTCACTCGCTAGAGTGAAGCCATGACAATCGTTGTCGCAGGTGCCACTGGGCTTGCGGGATCTGCCATTGTTCGAGCTTTTGAAAGTTCGGGTCGCGAAGTTGTCGGAATTAACCGCAGCGTTGTAAACCTTTTGGATTCGCAGGCAACTTCAGCGTTCATTAAGAAAGTAAAGCCAACACTCATTGTTGATGCTGCTGCAAAGGTTGGTGGAATTGGCGCAAATAGCACCTACCCAGTTGAATTTCTTGCCGATAATTTACGTATTCAAAGCAATTTGATGCAAGCGGCTCATGCATCTGATGTAGAGAAGTTTGTATTTCTAGGATCTAGTTGCATCTACCCACGCGATTGTGCGCAACCAATCAAAGAAGAGTATTTACTTACCGGTCCGCTTGAAGAAACAAACTCAGCATATGCAATTGCAAAAATTGCAGGCATCGAGCTCATTAAATCTTTTAGAAAAGAATATGGGCGTAAATGGATTTCTTTAATGCCGACAAATCTTTATGGCCCCAATGATAATTTTGAATTAAAAGGTTCGCACGTACTTCCAGCTTTCATACGTCGCTTCGTTGAGGCAGTTGAGAGCGGTGCTTCAAAAGAAATTCTTTGGGGCACAGGTTCACCCATGCGTGAATTTCTTCACGTTGATGATTTAGCCGCAGCGGTTGTGTTAGCAAGTGAAAAATATGACTCAGCTGTGCACCTCAATATTGGCTCTGGGGATGATCTGACAATCAAAAGCACTTGCTGAATTAGTTTCAGAACTTGCTGGCTTTAAGGGAGAAATTGCTTGGGATTCTTCAAAACCGGACGGAACTCCGCGCAAGGTTCTTGATGTTACAAAGGTTAAATCGCTAGGTTGGAACCCTAAGATTTCACTTCGTGACGGTATCGCCTCAACTATTGAGTGGTACAAAGATGCGACTGCTAAAGGAGTAAGTAGACGATGACAAGAAAAGTTGCGCTCATTACTGGTGTTACCGGTCAAGACGGCTCATACCTTGCAGAGTTACTTCTTTCAAAAGGTTACGAAGTACACGGGCTCATTCGTCGTTCATCAACATTTAATACATCTCGCATCGATCACATTTACCAAGATCCACACGATCCGAATCCAAAACTATTCCTTCACTACGGAGATCTCATCGATGGTGTTGGCTTAACAAATCTCATCCGTGAAATTCAACCAACTGAGGTCTACAACCTTGGCGCGCAATCACACGTGCAGGTTTCATTCACTATGCCGCAGTACACAGGCCAAGTAGATGCCGTAGGAGCAGTTATGCTTCTTGAAGCCATTCGCTCTGCAGATGTTGAAACGCGCTTTTACCAAGCAAGTACATCCGAACTTTTCGGCTCAACTCCGCCACCTCAAAATGAAGAATCAGTATTTAGACCTCAAAGTCCATATGCAGCAGCAAAGCTAATGGCTTACTGGTGCACGGTTAATTACCGTGATGGCTACGGGATGCACGCAACAAACGGAATACTTTTCAACCACGAATCTCCACGACGCGGTGAAACTTTCGTAACTCGCAAAATCACTCGTGCAGTTGCAGCTATTAAAGCCGGCAAGCAAGAGAAGTTATTCCTCGGAAATCTTCATGCAGTTCGTGACTGGGGATATGCAAAAGAATATGTTGAATCCATGTGGCTAATGCTTCAACAAGAAAAGCCTTCTGATTATGTTGTAGCAACTGGCGTTGGTGCCACGGTAAAAGACTTTGCAGCAGCAGCATTTGCGCGCGCGGGACTTAATTGGGAAGACCATGTTGAGACAGATAAGAAGTACATTCGCCCAACAGAAGTAGATGCACTCATCGGCGATCCATCTAAAGTAACAAAAGGTTTAAACTGGAAAGCAAAAACTCATTGGAAAGAACTTGCTGAGCTAATGGTTGACGCTGATATCAGCGCTTTGAAGTAAGAGTCACAAGATTTACTTCTGGAGGACTAGCAACTCGAATCCGCGCGAATGGGCTTGTTCCCATTCCTGCAGAAACATTTAGATAAGGCTCGCCTACTAGCTTCGTTAAACCCCGCGCACGCCAATTTGGTAGATCGCAATTTGTTGTAAGTGCTTTTGATCCACCAGGTAGTGGAAGCCTTACTTGGCCTCCATGGGTATGACCAGCAAATATCGCATCGAGGTTGTCAGCTGACATTGCGCTCAATATTCGTAAATAAGGTGCGTGTGTAACGCCAATTGCGATATCACTTGCATCTGGTTTACCAGCCACGAGTGAGTAATCATCGAATCCAAGGTGAGCATCATCTGTTCCGCGAGCTTCAATTACAGTCCCATTGATTGTGAATTTTGCACGTGCAGTATTGAGATTTTTCCAACCACGTTTTTGTAGAGACGCATCTAAATCTCTCCACGGGAGCTCATCTCCGTGGATTCGTTTTCCATGGCTTGGAAGTAAATATTTCAAAGGATTTTTTACTTTGGGTGCGTAATAATCATTAGACCCAAATACGAATAGCCCCGGTAAATCAAGGAGTTCATCTAGAGCTGCGAGTGCAGTGGGCACAGCTTCCATATGAGCTAAAAAATCACCTGTGCTAATTACCAAGTCGGGCGCTAGCGAGATAAAAGATTTAATATCGGCGATTTCGCGCGACCTTTTAGGGGTTAAGTGCAGATCGGAGAAGTGCAACACTCGTATTGGTGCGTGCCCTTGCGGCAGGATAGGCGCTTCTGCGTGGCGTATTTTGTAACTCATTGCATGAGAAGATACCGCTATGGGACTTAAAGAAACACTTCAAAACGACCTCACCGAAGCAATTCGTGGGCGCAATGAATTAATTTCCGGCACGATCCGCATGGTTCTTACAGCCATCACAAATGAAGAGGTTGCCGGGAAAGAAGCTCGCAAACTTAGCGATGCTGAAATCATCACAGTGCTATCTCGCGAAGGGAAAAAGCGCCGCGAAGCATCAGAAGCATTTGAAGCTGCTGGCCGTGCAGATAAATCTGCTACAGAAAAGGCTGAAGGCGAAGTCATTGCAAAATATCTGCCTGCTCAACTCACAGAAGACGATGTTAAGAAACTCATTGCAGCTGCAATAGCCTCAACTGGGGCAGCAGGTCCAGCAGATATGGGCAAAGTTATGGGCGTATTAAAAGGACAAACTGCAGGAAAAGCAGATGGCGGAATAGTCTCGTCACTTGTTAAAGCAGCGCTAGCTGGAGGTAACTAATGACAAAGTTTGAATATGCAACAGTTCCGCTTCTTTCACATGCAACAAAACAAATATTAGATACATGGGGTTCTGATGGTTGGGAACTCGTTACCGTTATTCCGGCTCCCGGCGGAGAGCAATTGGTTGCCTATATGAAGAGAGAAATCGCATGAAGACAGATGTAAAAGCCAAGCTTGAGTCCCTTGGTAAATCACTTCCAGTTGCGGCACTTCCAGTTGCAGCATATGTACCTGCAATTCGTACAGGTAATTTAGTTTTCACAGCAGGTCAACTTCCACTTGTTGATGGAAAGATGGCTGATACAGGAAAAGTTGGTGGAGAGATAACTCCTGAGCGCGCAAAGGAACTTGCTGAAATATGTGCGCTTAACTGCCTAGCAGCAGTAAACACTGTCGCTGACGTAAACAAAATCGTAAAGATTGTTCGAGTAGTTGGCTATGTAAATGGTGTGGCTGGTTATGTAAATCAACCGATTGTCGTAAATGGCGCATCAGAGCTATTCCTTGCAATATGGGGAGATGCTGCAAAGCATGCACGTTCTGCTGTTGGGATTGCTGAGCTGCCTTTGAATTCTCCAGTAGAAATTGAACTCACTGTAGAAGTAGAGAACTAATTACTTACCGCGTTTTTCTAAACGTTCTACATCGGTAATTAGTACTGCGCGACCGTCAAGCTTTAACCAACCGCGTCCTGCAAAGTCTGCAAGGGCCTTATTTACTGTTTCGCGAGAAGCTCCAACTAGTTGGGCGAGCTCTTCTTGCGTTAAATCATGATGAACAAGTAGACCTTCATCAGTTTGCTTTCCAAATCGATCACCAAGATCAATTAGCGCTTTGGCTACACGTCCGGGAACATCTGAGAAAACCAAATCTCCAACAGCTTCATTTGTGCGACGCAAACGTTGAGCAAGGCGTTCTAGTAGTTGGAGGGAAACTTCTGGATTTTGCTTGAGCCAAGGGATAACTTTTTCATGGCTAAGTGCAAGCATTTTTGCATCTGTTACTGCGGTCGCAGTTGATGTGCGGGGACCTGGATCAAAGAGGGAAAGTTCTCCAAACATTTCGCCAGGACCAAGGATTGAGAGAAGATTTTCGCGGCCATCTCGGCTTGAAGTTCCGAGCTTGAGCTTTCCTTCCACGATTACGTAGAGGTGCTCACCTTCGTCGCCTTCTTTAAAAAGTATTCCGCCCTTTGCAATCTTGACCGAGTCCATCGATGCGTGAAGAGAAACTGCAGCAGCATCATCGAGGGCAGTAAAAAGTGGGGCTCTGCGGACGACTTCTTCTTCTTGAGGCACATAGGTAGTTTACTCGCATGAGGGCAGATAGCGAAAATCGAATAGAAGCGCGCGCAATTTACCGCATACTCACAAAAACATATCCGAGTATTCGCTGTGAACTTGATTTCAAAAATCCGCTAGAACTCATTGTTGCCACCGTACTTTCTGCTCAGTGCACAGATAAACGAGTAAATAAAGTTACTCCTCTACTTTTTAAGAGATATAAAACTGCAAAAGCTTATGCAGCTGCGCCGCTGGAAGATCTAGAAGATTTGATTTACCAGACTGGGTTTTATCGTGCGAAAGCTAGACATATAAAAGGGCTGGCTACAAAGTTAGTAAAAGAATTTGATGGAAAAGTTCCTGCGACTCTTGAAGAGTTAGTTACCTTGCCTGGAGTTGGAAGAAAAACTGCAAACGTAGTTTTGGGTCACGCATTTGATGTACCTGGAATTACCGTTGATACACACTTTGGTCGGCTATCTCGTCGCTTTGGGTGGACCACATCTAAAGACCCCGTGAAAGTAGAGCACGAAGTAGGCACACTGATTGCAGAGAAAGAATGGACAAAACTTTCACAAAGAATGATTTGGCACGGACGCAGAATTTGTCATTCACGTAAACCGGCCTGTGGCGCATGTCCCCTTGCTAAGTTATGCCCATCGTTTGGGATTGGTGAGATGGATACGGCAAAGGCAAAACTCTTAGTTAAGACTGATGCGGACTTCAGATGAAAATTATCTCCATGTTTGCTCTCATCTTAGCTCTTTCTGGATGCGCAAATTCCAGTAACGAAATAATTGCAGGCAAAGTTGTTTCATGTCAGGAAATTTCATTTGAGGAGAAATGGGTTGGCGGTCCCATGGTTGATTGCTTGGATGGAAGTAGTGGAGTCCAACTATCAGCACTTCGAGGACCGATGGTGGTAAATGTTTGGGGATCGTGGTGTGCGCCATGCGAAGACGAGATTCCAATTTTTAGAAGTTTTTATAAAAAAGCAAAAGGGAAAATAGAACTGGTGGGCGTTGATGTTGAAGAAGCTAAAGCCCAAGATGGTAGAGACTTTGTAATAAGCCATGGAATGACATGGCCAAATCTCATTGATACTCAGGGAAATTCAAGGGGCTATTTCGGTATGGGAGTTCCGGTTACCTGGTTTATCGACGCAGATGGAAAGCCTGCATTTAAGAAAATCGGAGTCATCAAGTCAGAGGATGAGCTAGTACAGCTAACCGATAAGTATCTAGGCGTGAAAATCTAATGCTCGTCGATTTGGTAATTGCCGTCGCAGCTATCGCTTCTGCATACATTGGTTTTCGTAATGGTTTTATGAAGACTCTTTTTAGAACTATTGGTTATGTTGCAGGTGGATTATTAGCTTTATATCTTTCGCTCAATTACACACATGCATGGTCACTTGATTACAAAAGAGTTGGGCTAGTCATCGCTGCAATTGCACTCGGCGGTTATATCGGAAGTTTTTCAGGACAAGCTGTAGCACGTGGATTTCGAGCAACACTTATTCGCGGTCCACTTGGATTTATAGATAACTTACTTGGAGCTATTGTGGAAGTAGTTCGGACAGTAATTGTCGTTTATTTAATTGCCTCAGTACTACTTTGGTCACCATGGCAAAGCGCTAAGAGCGCAATCGCAGAAAGCACAATTTACGAAAAGATAGATGCCAAGTTACCGGGAGTTTTAACCCAAGTGAAAGAGCAAATCAAAGCTGAATTTCTTAATCTTCGTCTTTAGATGAAGCAAGGCCTTCAGAGATCAACTTCATAACATTTGGATCTGCCAGAGTTGTGGCATCTCCAACGGCTCTATTTTCAGCTACATCCTTAAGTAATCGACGCATAATTTTTCCACTTCGAGTCTTTGGAAGTTCTGCAACCACCATGATTTGCCTTGGCCGGGCAATGGCACCGATTTCTTTTGTTACATGGTTTCGAAGTTCCTTAATTAAGTCGTCTCCACCTGAATTTGGAACTCCACCGCGCAAAATTACAAACGCCACAATTGCTTGCCCAGTCATTTCATCCGCAGCGCCAACTACTGCTGCTTCAGCCACTGCTTCGTGAGAAACAAGCGCCGATTCAACTTCAGTTGTAGAAATTCTGTGTCCTGAAATATTCATTACATCATCCACGCGACCCATCAACCAGATAGCGCCATCACTATCTAACTTGGCGCCATCTCCTGCAAAATAAATACCAGGAAAGCGTGACCAATAAGTTTCTTTGTAGCGCTCATCTTCGCCCCAAACTCCACGCAACATAGAAGGCCATGGTTGATCAAGAATTAGGAATCCACCATGCCCATTTGGCACCGGTGTTGCGCTGTCATCAACAACTTGTGCGCTTATTCCGGGCAGGGCACGCATTGCTGAGCCGGGTTTTGTCGCTGTAACTCCAGGTAGCGGCGAAATCATGATTGCACCAGTTTCAGTCTGCCACCAGGTATCCACGATTGGACACTTATCTTTTCCAATAACTCTTCGGTACCACATCCATGCTTCAGGATTAATTGGTTCTCCAACTGATCCTAGAAGTCGAAGCGTTGAAAGATTAAATGAATTTGGATGTTCGTCGCCCCACTTCATCCATGTTCGAATCAAAGTTGGAGCTGTATACAAAATAGTTACACCGTACTTTTGAATGATTTCGAACATACGACCCTTATGCGGTGTATCTGGCGTTCCTTCATACATAACTTGAGTCGCACCATTGATTAACGGTCCATACACAACGTATGAGTGACCAGTAATCCAACCAACATCTGCGGTACACCAGTAGACATCTTTTTCTGGCTTGATATCAAATACAACTTTATGTGTGTATGCCGCTTGCGTTAAGTAACCAGCAGTTGTGTGGAAAATTCCCTTTGGTTTTGCAGTTGTGCCAGAGGTGTACAAAATGAATAATGGATGCTCGCTATCAAAACTTTCTGCGAGATGCTTTGGGCTTTGTGAGCCAATTAATTCATGCCACCAAATATCACGGCCATCGTTCCATGAAGTTTCTTGACCGGTGCGCTTTACGACGAGCACCTTCTCAACGTTATGTTTTCCTTTGAGAGCTTCGTCAACAGCTGGCTTAAGCGCAAAGGCAGCGCCTTTTCTAAAACCACCATCGGCAGTAATAACTAATTTCGCATCGGCATCTTGAATTCGGGAGAGAAGTGCATCGGCTGAAAATCCACCAAAGACAACCGAGTGCACCGCGCCAATTCGGGCGCAAGCCAGCATCGCAACAGCCGCTTCAGGAATCATCGGCATATAAATAGCTACCCGATCGCCAGCTTTAATTCCAAGACCCGTAAGTGCATTTGCTGCTTTGCAAACATCAGTTAAAAGTTCTGCATAAGTGATGGTGCGCGTATCGCCGGGTTCGCCTTCAAAATGAAAAGCAACTCTGCCGCCGCGCCCTTCATTAACGTGGCGATCAAGGGCGTTAACCGAGGCGTTTAACTTTCCGCCAATAAACCACTTTGCATATGGTGGGTTCCATTCGAGAGTCTTACTCCATTTGGTATCCCAAAGCAGCGCATCCGCTTGTTGGTTCCAAAATTCCAAGCGGTCCTTGTCAGCCTTTACATAAAGGTCGGCCTTTGCATTTGCTTGTGCCGCAAATTCTGGTGAAGGCGAGAAAGTTCGGTTCTCTTGGGAAAGGTTTTCAATCGAGTCGCCTTGTTGCTTGTCGCTCATGGAAAGTCAGGCTACTCGGGAATATCAACAGGGGGAAGGTTTTTAAATAAATCGAATTCAATTTGTTAGAAAATGCCGCTCCACTAAAGATAAGGATTTCTAATGCTCACATCATTCTTAGCAATTTTGCTCAAATTTCTTGCTAGCCCTGCGATGGTTGCGGCCCTCCTCGCCTTTCTTCAGAAAACCCTGCACCCCTAGGCCCGAACCTGCGCGGTGATTTTTCATCTGCCCGCAGAGATGGTTGGATATGGCGTAAGCCGGAAATCAGCCCAATGGTGCGCTCGGTTCGAAGGATTACATCTCGAGCTAATTTGGAGTCAACATGGCAATTGCAACCCCTGAGGTTTACGCACAAATGTTAGATCGCGCTAAAAAAGGCGCGTTTGCATATCCAGCAATTAACGTTTCATCATCACAATCAATTATCGCTGCTATTCGTGGTTTCGCCGAAGCAGAGTCTGAC
This sequence comes from uncultured Actinomycetes bacterium, assembly GCA_903844585.1. Next base: position 25,728 of record CAIMUD010000106.1, read on the forward strand.
GGAATTATTCAGTTCTCATGGGGCGGTGCGGAGTACGCATCTGGCTCAACAGTAAAGAACATGGTTGATGGCGCTGTTGCGCTGGCTGAGTTCGCACATGTTGTTGCAAAGAATTACAAAGTGAATATCGGAATTCACACTGACCACTGCCCGGCTGAAAAGCTTGATGGATTTATGCGCCCACTTCTTGCACTCGGTGCAGAGCGCGTCAAGGCTGGCAAGGTTCCACTATTTAATTCACATATGTGGGATGGCTCTGCAGTTTCAATGGAAGAAAACATGAAAATTGCTGATGAACTCATCGTGAAGTCAGAAGCAGCACGCACAATTCTTGAAATTGAAATTGGCGTTGTTGGCGGAGAAGAAGATGGCATCGAGGCAAAGCACGACGCAAAACTTTACTCAACTCCAGAAGACGCCCTTCTAACACTCAAGACTCTCGGAAATGGTGAGCGCGGTCGTTACATGGTTGCTGCAA
>CAIMUD010000107.1 GCA_903844585.1 uncultured Actinomycetes bacterium
AAACCAAATCTAGATTATCTAGATCTGCCATTCCTGGAAATAGTGAAGCAACATGTCCGTCAGGTCCCACGCCAAGAATTACGAGATCAAGTTGCACGCTTTCAAGTGCGCTTCTGTAATCAACTAAGGCCTCTCCAGCGCTTTGTACTTGATCGCTGGCCAACACTTCGTGGACTGCAATGTTTTTATTTGTAAGAGTTCCGTGAAAAGGAAGTGCATTTCGTTCACCGCTTGTTGATTCAACAAATCTTTCATCACTCCACCAAATGTGTAAACCTGCAAATCTACTCGGGTCTTTATTAAATTCGATGACGAGAGCTTCAGAAATTGCTAGCCCCAAAGTTCCACCAGTGAGCGCTAAATGAAATTCTCCGTTGAGAGTCAGGCCCTCATCAATAGTTAGAAGCGCCGAAACTATTACTTCATTAGCCAATTCAATGCTGTCGGCATAAAGAGTCAGATCTAGATCATCTTCCATCTCTTCAAGTTCATCAAATGCATCAAAGTCATCAGCCACAACTAACCCCGTACTTTCGGTAAGTTGAGGTTAAATTTAATCGAGAGTTCGCGCACAGCAACTACAACAACTCCAGCAACTATGGCAGAAATTCCACTGTCCACCCCGAAATAATCACAGATCACATACACGAAGGCACCAGCAGCACACGAGGTACCGATAGTTTCGCGATGCAAGAGAACAGGCTCAACCTGACATAAAACATCACGAAGAAGTCCGCCAGCAACTGCCCCGATAAGTCCAAGAATTACCGCAGGTAAAAATCCTGCGTTATGTGTCAGCGCGAATTGCGATCCAGCAACTGAAGATACAGCTAACCCGATTGTGTCGAGTGTTAAAACAAATCGACCAACTGGTGCCGTACTTTTAAAAATCAGAGTTATCAAGACCGCAACAGCAACGCTTGCAAATAACCATGCATGCAAAATCCATGGCGCTCTTTCGCCAAGTAAGAGGTTTCGAAGGGTTCCACCAGAAAGTGATGCAATGGCTGCGATAAATGTGATCCCACCGTAATCAAGCCCCTTATCGGCTGCAATGCGCGCACCAACTAGTGCGAAAGCAAATGTTCCGATTAGATCTAGGGCGTTTACAAGTATGTCGAGATCCACGCCCTGAGTATTCCATGCCCGGCTTAGAGAATGTAGAGCGCCTTCGCTTTCGTTACTGCCGTCTCGCGGCCATCGACTTCAATCTTGCGATAGATATTCTTTAGGTGGGTTTTCATCGTATTTTGGGAAACGTGGAGAGTCCCTGCTATCGCACTAATAGGCTTACCCGTTGAAAGATGTCTAAGAACTTCAATCTCACGTTTTGTAAGTGGAGCAGTCAACCCCTGGGTAGGCGCAGATAAAGATTTGACTCTCTTTGTTACTTCTGATGCCAAATTTTCAAGATATACAGTCGGTTTTCCCGTCACAACTTTTAAAATCAGATTTAGTAATGGCACATCCTGGCGCAAGAAAGTTTCACATGATTGCACTCGGGCTCCAGTTTCAAGTGCTTTCCCAATATAACTGAGTGCAACTTTCTCTTGGTCAATATAGAACTTTGCAAGCGCTAGATTTCTTGCAATTACTTGACGAGGTGTTTTCTCTGGAAGGGCTTCGAGAGTTTCTAAAGATCTAAATCGAGAGTTGCTCTCATCCATAGCAACTTTGACTTGATCAGAAAGTAAGAATCCTGGAGCGCGTTCTAGCAAGATTCTTACGCGATCCCAGTCACAAACTTTTGCTTTAATTGAAAGTTCTGTCAGATCATTAAATAAATCAAAGTTATGTGAAACTTTAAATGACGCCGCATATTCTCGGCTCACACGCAACATATCTAGCGCCTCAGTAATTTGTCCACGAAATGCAAGTGTTCGGGCAATTCGACAAATGGCTTGAAAATGCCATGGTCCTAAACTCCAGCGTTCTGCAATATTTTGCACTCTGGTAAGCGCCTCTAATCCATCATCTACCTGAGCAAATTCAATAAGACATAGAGCTTGCACATACATGAGATCTGTGGGGCCAGTAATGCCAACAAATCCCTCCCGTTGGGCCAAATTAATTGCTGAAGAAGCAGATTCGTATGCATCTTGATATTCACCATCACCGTAAAGTTTCATTGCGTAAATGGCATCAAGATGAAACTTCATATACGCAGTGATTCCATCAACACCTAAATCAAGGGCTTCTTTATAGATTGTGTTCAATTCTTCATATTGATCAAGTAAAAATGCAATGGATGAATGGATGCGTTTTGCCGCCAACCTCTCATTCAAACTAATGTCAAAAGAGACTACCGGCTCCGAAATTGCCTTAAATATCCGCCCAAAGTCTTTAACTCTAAAATAAGCAAAAGCTATAAATGCTTCCGTAAGGTTGGTAAATTTATTTATAAAATCTTCAATCGGCAACCCTTTGGCACCAAATCGCATTTCATCAATCAAACTCATAGCTTCGTTATATCTAAAATCTACGGTAAGACCCATAACCTGAACTGTTTGGCGAAGTCGTAATCCGAAATTTGATTCGTCTCCAATATATTTTGACCAACGAATCAACTCCTGTCCTTGACCGGTAGCCGCTAATACTCTTGCTGCCTCTTTAAACAGCTCTTGAACGCGCTCATGTTCACCCGCGCTCAGCGCGTGCTCCACAGCTTGCAAATATTGATTTGTTTTTTCAAAATATTCTGAAAGCTTTGAATGAATTGCACGTTCTTGTTCAGGCTTTTTGTGTAATTCGTTATGCAGGGCCACGCCCATCAAAATATTAAAAATGTAAGTGCGCTCAGGATTGTTTGCTTGTTCAAAGTACAGGCCATCGAGGGCAAAGGAATTTAACTCGTTTTTCTTAAAACTATCTCCGAGAATCACACTCGCAATTTCGGCATCAAATTCCTTTGCCGCCGAAAGCGCAACCAAAACATCTTTCTCTTCTTGCGTAAGGGAAGAAAGTACCTGAGAAACTAGCCATGTGAGCGGTTCGTTATCGGAAGACATTATTTTTGCGAAATCTTCCATTTTGCGACCGCGAGAAAGATTGTGCGCAATCATTTGCAGAGCTGCTGGCCATCCATTTGCGAGATTTGCAATTCCCATAATTTCCGCATCTTCAGGGTCCAGACCATGTAATTTAAGAATATTTGCGACTTCGACTTTTGAGAAACGTAAATCTGCTGGCCCATAAATTGAGAAATTTGAGTCTCTGGAAAATCGTGAGTACGAAAACGCTGGAGTGGCTCGCCTAATTCCAATTACATGAATATTGCGAGGCAAAATATCAAATAGATAATTCGCGAATCGATCGTCTTTTTCTTCGAAGACACGTGAGTTATCGACAACCATAATAAATTCTTCATCAATTTGACCAAGTTCATTGCAAACTTTTAGAACCAAATCACGTGCAAAATCTTTGTTTTCTGAACCGAACCAAGCAGCGAAATTTGGAATTACATTTCTTACTGCCTGAATTAAGTGTCGATTAAAATCCTGACGATCGCGGTTTTCGGAAATGTTGTACCAAATAACTTTACGGGGCTGATTTAATACAGCCTCGGTAACAAAAGAAGTCTTTCCATATCCGGCCGGAGCACTTACAAGAGTTACTCCGGGTACGGGGAGTTTGAAATTTGCTACAAGAGCTTTGCGCGAAAGGTGGTTTGCTGGAAGTACAGGAACGCTTGTGCGGGTGAAGGAAACACCCTCAATCACCTCAACTGCTACACCGCGCTCACCCGCAATCACGCTCTTCTTGGCCATGCGGTAAGCGTGGCCTACCGCATGCGAATTGATAAGTGATTTATCACCCTTCACCGGATGAAATATAGGGGTGATATCACCCCTAGTTAAAGGGGTGCCGGCCTATTTTAGAGAGGCAAAGCCTTCGCCAAGAACTCCAAGCGCATCGCGAAGTAGGTCATCGGTAATAACAAGCGGCGGTAAGAAACGGATGACATTTCCGTAAGTGCCAGCGGTGAGAACCAGTACGCCCTTACTTTGGCAATACTTAACAACCTTCTGCATCGCTTCTGGGTTTGGATCTTTACTGCCCGCATGAACTAATTCGATTGCTTGCATCGCCCCGCGTCCGCGAACTTCGCCGATAACTGGATACTTCACCGCGAGCGCCTTAAGGAATTCGCCGAGAATATTGCCGATATGCGCAGCGCGTTCGACAAGCTTCTCTTCTTCAATAGTTTCCATTGCGCCAAGGGCTGCCGCGCATGCAATTGGGTTTCCGCCATATGTGCCGCCGAGGCCACCCATGTGAGATGAATCCATAATTTCTGCGCGGCCTGTAACGGCTGCAAGTGGAAGTCCGCCAGCAATTCCCTTGGCGGTTACGATCATATCTGGCACAACGCCTTCTTCTTCCACCGCAAAGTAATGACCGGTACGTGCAAAACCTGTCTGTACTTCATCGGCGATAAATACGATGCCATTTTCAGTTGCAAACTTTTGCAGACCTGGCAGGAATCCCTTTGGCGGAACAAGGAACCCACCTTCGCCAGTAATTGGTTCGATTAAAATTGCAGCTACGTTATGGGCGCCAACTTCTTTCTCAATTTTATGTGTAACCATGTCGAGTGCATCTTCGGTAATTGTTGCTGCATTACCTACCCAACGATACGAATACGGGTATGGCATGCGATAAATCTCTGGCGCAAATGGGCCATAGCCCTCTTTATAT
>CAIMUD010000108.1 GCA_903844585.1 uncultured Actinomycetes bacterium
CACTTACGCCTCCTAAAAGAATGACGTAAGTGTAGGGGTTACTTCTTTTTAAACCCGGCCGGACATTTAGGGCTGGTTCCACTTACTTTCTTAGTGGTTTTGCCTTTAACGCAGGTGATAGTCACAGATTTCTTTGCAACTGGTGCGACTGAAGCAACTGCAGAAGGAGTAGGTGCAGGAGTTGGAGCAACAACAACTTTCTCCTGTGACAATTTCACATTGATCGTAGGGGAGGAGAAGGTAAAGCCCTTAGCTGATAAATAGAGCCAGCCGTTCTTCTCGTTGATGATAGTTGTTGCCACTTTCTTCTCACCATCGGATGAGGTGATTGAAATCTCTGCCTGAATTGGTGCTGAAGAGAAACCATAAATACATCGCGCAACAACACTATTAATTGCTAAGTCGTAAGTGCCTGTTGCAACTGAACCATTGGCTTCAAAGTGAGGAGATGCCACCTTGTATTCAAGAGATCCTGTCTCTTTATTATAATTCGGCGGCCCATCGCTATAGGTAAGCGCATTAGTTGTGACAACGCCACCGAGTTCATCCTTTGACTTTGTACACTTTTGAATGTCCGGATTCTGCCCGGTATTAAGCGCACGATAAGACCAATATTGATTTGTCTGGGTTGCTTTATCGCCAATGGTTGGCAACATGTCATTCATGATCTGCATTGTTTGTGGATTAGATAACCCATTGAGCATCGTTTGAATCCGATCTCCATTTTGGGCACCTTGTAGCCCCCAATCAGGACCATCAAAGACAACTTTGCGAACAGAATCAGGGATTTGAGCATTTGGAATTACGAAATCAAGTGTCGAAATCTTGACCGGGTCAGCTTCGATACTAATTATCTGGCCACTTCCATTCGGCGAAATATCGATTTGAGGAAGTGCGATTCGACCATGGAACCAACCACTTACTTTTTGCGCGAGCTGTACGGACATTCCAAAGCGGTACCCGGTTGGGAAATCTTGAGGCAGTTGACAGATTCCAGTATCGGCAACGGTGCATCGCTCACGCTGCGGTGTATAGGAAGGTCCTGCGTTCATGTCGCGACCAGATTGTCCCCAATTTACTCCAGAAGTCATTGGGACATAATTTCCCGTCACTGATTTGACTGGAATTATCCCTGCTAAAACAGAGCCATAAGAAAATTTCGTTGTATCTAGTGGAGTGCCAGCTGTCTTGGTTGAATATGAATCTATGCGCATCGAAACAAAGTAATTTTCCTCGCCACCGCTATTTACTACACCCGGTATCTTCCAAAGTCCTCCGAATCCATTTGCTGCGGATAACAACATTGATGGAATAGCCGGACGATCCGTGGTTCCTTTTACGGGAATTGAATTAAGAAATTGCCCCTCAATTTTTTTGCCAGTTGAATCGACAGCCCAAACAGACTTGATGCAATCAAATGATGCATCTACATTACAAGTCGGAAGATTATGAATTGTCATTACAGAAGTGGCCTTCGCGCACAATTCATCATCTTTTGAAGCACAGCGCAAAATCTTGCTGTGGTCGGTATTGGACCAGAAACCATCGGAACCAGAGATGTCAGATCTTGCCCAAAAATTATCTGGCTCAAGATTTAGATCAAAACTCTCCGTTAAATACAGACCAAAGTATGGAACTGTGGATCGGATTTGGCCGCCAGCTTGGGCCACATTTGCCTGAATTGCCGAACCCAACAAGAGCGCGGCAATTAACGCTGCACCATATCTACGGACTGACTTCACGTAAGGCTCCATTCGCTTTAACTTCATTGATCCTATTTGTACCCGATATATATCCGTCAATGGGCGGCAAATTTATGCAGCCATTTGGCGCCTATTTAGAGCCTCGGAAAGCAAAAAATTGCTAGGAGATCGAGTTAAAAAGTTCTATATTTCTTGCATGCAAAAGAAGCGATTAGTACCCCTATTGGTTGGTATTGCTTTGGCCATTCAACTGGTCATTGCGCCAGGCGCTTCTCACGCCGACTTTTCAGATGAACGCTTCCTACCTACGCCACCTGATTTAACTCAAGGTTACATAGGTACTGCCTTTATGGATGGTCGAGTACTTCAAAATACTTCACAGATTTTATCGATGATAACTCCAGATAATCCTGACCTCTGGCGAACATATCTGTGTAGTTCACTAACTTCTGAAAACTGTCACTTGCCGGGATACAGAACTGTTTTCTTTGACCTCTTTTCGCCATGCGCAACAATTGATGATTCTGATTGCATTGAAAGCTTAAATGCAACTTTGCCGAATGGAAGTACGGTCATCGGAAAAGTTGTAAAGATTTGGAACAAGGGCGTCACCTATAAAGGCGATACAAAAATTGGAATTTCTGATGGTGGCTCTACGAGTTCGTGGGAATTGCCTGGCACAAATCCCGGTGGATCTGAAATATATGGGGTAAAAACAGGTATTTATGGTAACTATTTTTACGATACAGGCGACTTTGTAAATCGAACATTTTCGGCATCGATTCAACCTATAACTATGACCACAGGGACTCAGTATCGAAATCCGTTAATGACTATTGTTCCGCGCGGTAATGGCGGACTCAGTTGGGGAGGCTCAAACTGGCTTGGCGACGAAGCAGATTGTCAGTTAATTGAGATTAATGCTTGCGGATTGAAAGAGAGTTTTCCTCTCGATGTTAAGTATTCGCTGAAGATTCGATTGGCCAATAAAATCCCAGCATGGATGACTGGAAGACTTGGTGATCCAGAAATTAAGACTGAATCTCTAGGTGGCGACAAAACAGTAATTACCATCTCCGCAAATGCGATCAAAGTTCCTTATGTTTCAGGGTGGATTGCTTGGAAGGATGCTCCCGAGAGTATTAAAAAGCTATATCCCGCTGGCACAGGCGGACAATCCTTTAAGCCAGATGGCTTCACTACTACCGACTTATCTTCCAGAATTCTTGATGCTGAAAATGAAGCCGCTGGTGAGCGAGCAATTTCGGAGTTTAAAACATGGATTCCATTCCTAAAAGATAAGCCAGCTGCTATGCGAACCTTGTGGGTCGTTAAGAATATTTCATGGAACTCAACATCCTCACTGCAACAACAGAAATGTGCAGGGGATAACTTCTCGGGCCTTGTAACAACAAATGCATCCGTGTATAGCGATGGCCCACCTAATTTTGATAAAGATAGTGGAAGCTTGAATTACACCGTTGGCGCGCCACATTTTGATAAAGATGGAAAAGTATTTCAAGGTTCCTATAACTTGTTAATGAAATCTGATGTCGCGCGCTGTCTCTATGGCTTTAGCAAAGCACCTATTTCGGCAAAGATAGAGGTCGCTTCAGAAGATGGACAGAATTCTGTGGCGGCTACGGTGTTGAACGAATCAAATGGATGGCTGCGACTTTCAGCAAGTGGCTATCACTATTCAGTGCCAACCTTAAAAGTTAAATTAACTCAAGAGGCAGAAAAACCTGCTGTTGCGCCTACCCCCAATAGTTCGACCGCCCCTGTTGCAGTGACCAAAAAATTAACAATTTCATGCGTAAAGGGAAGAGTGACTAAAAAAGTAACAGCGGTGAAGCCAGTTTGTCCTAGCGGTTA
>CAIMUD010000109.1 GCA_903844585.1 uncultured Actinomycetes bacterium
ACCACCCTTAGCAACAACGTCCTTAACAAATTCATAAGCTGAATCGATAAGAGCAAGTGATTGCTGGATGTCGATGATGTAGATGCCATTGCGCTCTGTGAAAATAAAACGCTTCATCTTTGGATTCCATCGACGAGTCTGGTGTCCGAAGTGGACTCCGCTGTCGAGGAGCTCTCGCATTGTTACAACTGCCATTACGGCATACTCCTTCTTAGGTGCGCTCAATATTTATAAATAAATATGAAACGAACCCGCTCGGTTATTGTCAGAACAATTTGATCTGACCGTCGCACCTACAACGCCGACTTAAATTTCTTTAAGACCGAAGTGGCTTTTCTTCCCCGTAAAACAGTTCAGAAATAAGTGCTGAGATGTCACCCACCTTGCGGTGAGTGCAAGGCAAATATTACCCGCCAAAAGTGGGTGCAAAATCCACGGAAATCTCGCCGGCTAGGCGCGAGGGTGGGCTTGCTTGAAGGCTTTTTGAAGTCGTTCGGTAGAAACATGGGTATAAATCTGAGTCGTAGCAAGGGATGCATGGCCCAGGATTTCTTGAACAGTACGAAGGTCTGCGCCACCTTCAAGTAAATGTGTTGCAGCAGAATGGCGAAGCGCGTGCGGCCCCATTCGCTCGGAACCTTCAAGTGCTTGCAGTGCGTTGTAAACAACGGTGCGCACGGTACGTTGATCAATTCGCTTTCCGCGAGTACCAAGAAATATAGCTTCATCTGATTTATCAGTAAGCATTAAAGAGCGACCATCTTTTAACCACGACTCAAGGGCGCGCACTGCGGGTGCGCCAATAGGAATAGTGCGCTCTTTATTGCCTTTACCCAAGACTCGAATTGTTCGGCGTTCGTAATCAACATCGCTAATGTCTAATCCGCACAACTCAGATACGCGTGCACCGCTTGCATACAAAATCTCAACCATCGCTAAATCGCGAAGAGATGCTGGGCTCTCCTCCTCTGCTGCGCGAGTAGCAAGTGCGTCCATAGCAGTCGATGCATCAGCAATATTTAAAACCTCCGGTAGCGTGCGATGACCCTTTGGAATTGCAAGGTTCACACCGACATCTTTTGCAAGGAAGCCTTTTTTTGTTGCCCACTTTGTAAAGAGACGAATAGAGACTGCTCTGCGAGAAAGAGTTGTGCGCGCGCCACCTTTTACTTGCAGGTTAGCTAGCCAAGAACGAATATGAGTTAGCTCTAGATCTTTAAATTGCGCGAGGCCAAGGCGCTCAGCGTGTTCTAGAAAGGAATCAAGGTCGCCCATATATGCGCGAACGGTATGTACTGAAAGGCTGCGCTCTGCTTCTAGATATTTCTCGAATGCGCTGCGTACATCATCAAATGCAGCCCTTGTCATGGAACAAGTTTACTCGGGCTTGCGTCCCTGACGTAGGAGGCCGTATGTCACAGCATCTTCAAGCGCCATTGCCGAAGCTGCAATCACGTTCTCGTGAACGCCAACTGTGTTCCATTCGCCTTTTCCATCTGAAGTTTCAACAAGCACGCGAGTAACAGCGCCAGTGCCGAGACGTCCTTCAAGGATGCGAACTTTGTAATCTGTAAGTTCGAGCACTTCGAGTTCTGGATAGAGCTGCTTAAGTCCTGTACGAAGTGCGTTATCGAATGCGTTAACAGGACCGTTTCCAGTTCCATTGCAGGAGATTTTCTTTCCTTGCGCGGTAACAGTTACTTCCGCTTTAGTAATAATAGTTTGGTCAGCCGCGCGCTCTACAGTTGTGAGCCAGTGATCGATTGTGAAAAATGTTGGACGCTTACCATCTGCCTCTTCGCGAAGAAGTAGTTCGAATGAAGCATCAGCTGCTTCGAATGTAAATCCTCGAGATTCCATTTCCTTAACGCGCTCTACTACTCGGCCAATTAACTCGCGGTCTCCCCCGAGGTCAACTCCAAGTTCTTGCGACTTAAGTTCAATTGATGCACGTCCTGCCATATCCGAAACAAGCATGCGCATATCGTTACCGACAGATGCTGGGTCTTCATGTTGGTAAAGATTTGGATCTACTTTTATTGCAGATGCATGAAGGCCTGCCTTATGTGCAAATGCGGATACACCTACATATGGCTGGCGTGCAGATGGTGCAACGTTCGTTACCTCTGCAACTGCATGTGAAATTCTAAAAGATTCGCGGAGCGCGCTCGGTGGCAATACCAACATCTTCTTCTTTAGTTCGAGGTTAGCAATAATTGTTACAAGGTCTGCATTTCCTGTTCGCTCACCGTACCCATTGAGAGTTCCTTGTACATGTGTTGCACCGGCTTCAACTGCTGCCATTGAGTTTGCAACTGCGCACCCTGTGTCGTTGTGACAGTGGATACCAAGGCGAGCCTTAGTTGTGCCAAGTACTTCGCTGACAACATCAGCAATTTCATCAGGCAACATGCCCCCGTTTGTGTCGCAGAGCGCTGCAACATCGGCACCTGCTTCCATCGCGACTCGAATTACCTCGAGTGCATATGCGCGGTTAGCACGATAACCATCAAAGAAGTGTTCAGCATCTAGAAATACGCGTTGGCCTTCTTGGCGAAGGTGACTTATGGAATCACGAATCATTGCAAGGTTTTCATCAAGTGAAGTCTTGAGAGCTAGGTCCACGTGGCGATCGAATGCCTTTGCAACCAGAGTTACCACTGGCGCACCGCAATCGCGAATTGCAGCAAGGAGAACATCGTCAGCTGCATTAACGCCAGGGCGACGTGTTGCACCAAATGCAACAAAGGTTGCGTTCTTAAGCTTTAACTCTTTTTTTGCAAGTGCGAAGAACTCTGTATCTTTTGGATTGGCTCCAGGCCATCCACCTTCGATAAAACCAACACCTAAATCATCAAGGTGGCGAGCAATAGTGAGCTTGTCATGAACAGAAAGACTTAAACCCTCTTGCTGCGCACCATCGCGCAGGGTTGTGTCATATATATGGAATGCATCAGAGACTGGCATTAGATAACTTTCTTAACCCAGCCATGTGTATCAGCGATTGTTCCGTGCTGAATCCCAAGTAGGTGGTTGCGGATTTGCATGGTGATTTTTCCTGGCTGACCATCCCCAGTTACCCATGTGCCCATTGCGCTCTTTGCCTGCCCAATCGGAGAAACCACAGCTGCAGTACCGCACGCAAAAGTTTCTGTTATTTCACCTGATGTGATGCCGTTTTTCCAGTCATCAATGCTGAGCATTACTTCTTCAACTTTGTACCCAAGATCTTTTGCAACGCTAAGAATTGAATCGCGTGTTATTCCAGGTAGAAGAGTTCCGGTGAGCTTTGGAGTTAAGACAGTTGCGTCTTTGCCGTTTCCCTTTACGAAGTAAAGGTTCATGCCACCCATCTCTTCAACCCATTTGCGCTCTTTTGCATCAATCCACACAACTTGATCACAACCTTCTGCGGCTGCAGCTTTCTGCGCCACAAGTGATGCCGCGTAATTTCCGCCGCACTTTGCTTCACCTGTTCCGCCTTGCGCAGCGCGAACATATTCAGTTGAGATCCAAACAGATACAGCCTTTGATGGATCAAAATAAGCGCCAGCTGGTGTTGCAATAAGCATGTACGTCGCCTTATTGGTTGGGCGCACTCCAAGCCCAACTTCTGTAGCGATCATGAAAGGGCGGATATATAAAGACTCTCCAACTTTGTTTGGAACCCATCCAGCATCCTGCTTAACAAGGGCATCAACTGTTGCTAGAAAGAGTTCAGCTGGCATTTCTGGAAGTGCTAAACGCTTTGCAGAGTTAGCAAAACGCTTTGCATTTGCTTCAGGGCGAAAGAGTGCAATGCCACCATCTGGTTGGCGATATGCCTTCATCCCTTCGAAGATTTCTTGTCCATAATGAAAGACAGCAGTTGCTGGATCTAAAGTTATTGGGCCGTATGGCTTTAACTCTGGCTCTGCCCAACCATCTTTCTCACTCCACTCACACACCACCATGTGGTCTGTGTAGTACTTACCAAAACCGCCTTCAGCGACAAGTGCGTTACGCGTCGCATCATCTTTAGCGTTTGGATTGAGTGTGGTCTTCATTTTTAGAGCAGCGCTAGTAGCGCATCTCCAACATCTGTTGTGCTGCGCTTCTTATCTGCGCGAGTAAGTAAATCTGCATTTACCGCAGCTTCGATTTCGCGAGCGGCCCCTTGGTAACCAAGATGATCGAACATCATCGCAACAGACATCACCGTTGCTGTTGGGTCGGCAAGGTTTTTACCTGCGATATCTGGAGCTGAACCATGTACAGGTTCGAACATCGAAGGAAATTCGCCAGTTGGATTGATGTTGCCAGATGCAGCAAGACCGATACCTCCGCAGATTGCAGCTGCGATATCAGTCAAAATATCTCCGAAAAGGTTATCTGTAACAACAACATCAAAGCGCTCTGGGTTGGTTACAAAGAACATCGATGCAGCATCCACGTGCAAGTAATCAGTAGTAACAGTTGGGAACTCTTTGGCTACTTCATTAAATGTTCGAGTCCAAAGCCCACCAGCACGAGTGAGAACGTTGTTCTTATGCACAAGAGTTAGCTTCTTGCGATCGCGTTTTGCAGCACGTGCAAATGCATCGCGAATTACGCGCTCTGCACCTCGGCGTGTATTAAGAGATTCTTCCGTTGCAATTTCTGAAGGTGTTCCTTCAAAGAGCGATCCGCCAGCGCCAACATATGGGCCTTCAGTTCCTTCTCGTACAACGATGAAATCAATCGGGGCCTTTGTCGCAAGTGGGCCAGTTACTCCGCCACGCAAAATTGCAGGTCGCAAGTTAATGTAATGATCGAAGGCAAAACGAAGTTTGAGTAAAAGCCCGCGCTCTAAAACACCACTTGGAACAGTTGGATCTCCTACTGCGCCGAGCAAAATCACATCTTTCTTTGCAATATCTGCAAGAACAGAATCAGGAAGAACTTCTCCTGTGCGATGCCAATAGCCGGCGCCTAAGTCGTATTCGGTCTTTGCAAAAGTTACACCGTGTTTTGTAGCCATCTTATCGAGCACGCGAATACCTTGTGCAACAACTTCTGGGCCGATTCCGTCCCCTGCAATGACAGCTAAATTAAATGTTTTTGCCATTTAGGAAACCAATGTGACGCAGCGAACGAGTTCTGCTCCGGATTCTTTTGCAACGCTTGCTGCAATCTCCGTGCTTACGGGTGAGTCAACTGTAATTGCCATAAGAGCTTCTCCTCCGGCGCTGCTACGAGCAACCTGCATACCTGCAATGTTGATCTTTGAGCTACCGAGAATATTTCCGACAGCGCCAACAACACCAGGGCGATCTTTATAGCGGAGAAAAAGCAAATTATCTGTTGGTGGAAGATCTAAATCAAAACCATCGATTGCGATAATTTTCTCAACTTTGCGAATTCCCATAAGAGTGCCGTCAACAGTGATTGATTTGCCATTACTAAGTGCGCAGTGCAAAGAAATCATGCTGCGGTATTCAGGACTTTCAGGTGTTGTATCGACAGTTGATGTAACACCGCGCTCTGCAGCAAGTCCTGGTGCATTTACATATGTAACCTCTTCAGCACCTGTTGCAAGAAGTGCGCCTTTAAGCGCACTTACAGCAAGAATCGAAGAGTCGTGTACTGCAATATCTCCACGAACATGAACATCCATGATTACCGGAATTTCACCTGCAAGTGCTGTGGCAATTTGCGCCATCTTCTCTACAAGCGGAAGTGATGGGCGAATCTCTTCATCTACAGCCCCGCCTTTAACGTTCACTGCATCCGGCACTAATTCACCAGAGAGAGCCTTACGAACAGAGACAGCTACTGCGATACCAGCACGCTCTTGCGCTTCATCAGTTGAAGCACCTAAGTGAGGTGTTGCAACAACTTGATCCAATGTAAAAAGTGGTGAGTCTGTGCAGGGTTCGGTTGAAAATACATCAAGTCCTGCTCCTGCAACGCGACCTTCTTTGATTGCGTCATAAAGGGCAGCTTCATCGAGAACGCCACCGCGCGCAGCGTTGATGATGCGAACAGCAGGTTTTACCTTTTTAAGTGCATCAACACCGATGAGGTTTGCTGTCTCTTTTGTCTTTGGCAAGTGGATGGTAATGAAATCACTTTGCGCTAGAAGTTCGTCCAAAGTTAGAAGTGTGACATCAAGTTGAGCCGCACGAGCTGGCTGCAAATATGGATCGTATGCAACAACGTTCATTCCAAAAGCTTGCATGCGATGGGCAACCAATTGACCAATGCGACCAAAACCAACGATTCCGAGAGTCTTTTCAAATAGTTCAGCGCCTGTGTACTTGGAACGCGCCCACTTACCTGCACGAAGAGCGGCATGTGCTGGAGAAATAAAGCGCGCTGAAGCAAGAAGCAATGAGATTGCAAGCTCTGCAGCAGAGACAATATTTGAAGTTGGTGCATTAACAACCATGACGCCAGCAGTTGTGGCTGCAGGAATATCAACGTTATCTAGACCAACACCAGCACGTGCAATAACTTTAAGACCTTTAGCCGCGCCGATTGCTTCTGCATCCATCTTTGTTGCAGAGCGAATCAAAACAGCATCCACACCTTTACCAAGTGCTGCAAGAAGTTCTGCGCGGTTTGCACCATCACAATTGCGAACTTCAAAGTCAGGTCCCAACGCCTCTAAAGTGGCAGGACTTAACTCTTCAGCAATTAATACAACGGGTTTACCCACGTGATGCGCTACCTTCTTTGTAATCATCCTTATCAGAGGACTTAATCCACGTAAACATCTTGCGAAGTTCGCGACCAACAACTTCGATTGGGTGAGTTTCACCCTTTGCACGAAGTGACTTGAACTCTGGTGCGCCAGCTTCTTGGTCATCAATAAAGCGCTTAGCAAATGCTCCACTTTGGATATCTGCAAGAACAGCCTTCATGCTCTCTTTAACGCGTGGATCGATAACGCGTGGACCTGAAACATAATCACCGAATTCAGCAGTGTCAGAAACCGACCAGCGCTGCTTTGCAATTCCACCTTCGTACATCAAGTCAACAATCAACTTGAGTTCGTGAAGACATTCAAAGTATGCAACTTCTGGTTGGTATCCGGCCTCGATAAGAGTTTCGAAACCGTACATAACGAGTTGTGAAGCGCCGCCGCAAAGAACTGATTGCTCACCGAAGAGATCTGTTTCGGTTTCTTCAGTAAATGTTGTGAGGATTCCACCTGCGCGAAGTCCACCAATTGCTTTTGCGTAAGAAAGTGTGAGTGGCCATGCCTTGCCTGTCGCATCTTGTTCAACTGCAACGATTACAGGAACTCCACGACCTGCTGAATATTCGCGACGCACCAAGTGGCCTGGGCCCTTTGGTGCAACCATGCAAACATCAACATCAGCTTTTGGCACGATGTATTGGAAACGAATGTTGAAACCATGACCAAAGAACAACGCATCTCCTGGCTTCAAGTTAGGTTCGATTGAATCCTTATAGATATGACGCTGTACGTGATCGGGAGCAAGAATCATGATTACAGTTGCTTCTTTAACTGCATCTGCAACGCTAACAACACGAAGGCCTTCTGCTTCTGCCTTTTTACGTGAAGCTGATCCTTCTTTAAGACCAACGCGAACATCAACACCAGAGTCACGAAGACTTAGTGCGTGCGCATGGCCTTGTGAGCCGTAACCGATAATCGCGACCTTGCGACCTTGGATGATTGATAGATCTGCATCCTCTTCGTGATACATCGTTGCCACGGTTTTCTCCTCTTTGTCGTTTCTTTAGTTAGTTCTGGTAATCAGCCTGGCCGCCATCGTCGGCGGTAGGAACACTTTGTGGGCTAAGGGTACGGTCTGAAAGCGCACTGCTGCCACGCTCGAGTGCGACTAAGCCCGATTGAACGAGTTCGATAACACCAAATTTTTCCAACGCTTTGAGTAAATCAGCAAGTTTGCCTGGCTCGCCCGTGGCTTCGATTGTGATGGAGGTCCCATCTTGGTCGACAATCTTTGCAGCGTACGTATCAAGAACTGCATCAACATCAAAGCGATTCTTTTCAGTCGCTGTAATTTTTACAAGAAGCAGCTCGGCTTGAATTGAGTCATCGGGAGTTAGCTCGGCAATATGAATTACGTTGATTAACTTATCGAGTTGGCGAATAACTTGCTCGAGCGCATGTTTTTGCACATCAATGACGATGGTCATGCGAGAGATTTCTGGATTCTCAGTTGGACCCACTGCAAGTGAATCAATGTTGTAAGCACGGCGTGAGAAGAGTCCAGCAACGCGAGCAAGTACACCTGGTGAGTTTTCAACCAG
>CAIMUD010000110.1 GCA_903844585.1 uncultured Actinomycetes bacterium
AACTGCATCAAGTGAAAGTGATGGCGCAACAATATTGATTGCAACATATGTGCGACCAGTTGAGTCGCGAAGAGCAGCTGATTGCTTTGCTCCCGTGCGCACAAGAGTAGATGTTGCAAGAGTTGCTAGCTTTGCATCTTCTGGGTTAGCAAAATTACTCATGATCATCCTCTCTAAAATCTTTTTCACGTTCAATCATTACGCTACTAATTCTACGACGACGCCCGATAGGGCGCTCTGACGTTATAGACCAACCATTGAGTGAAATCGTGCTTCCAGCAATTGGGACGCGTCCAAGTCGCTCGGCCATAAGGCCACCAATAGTGTCTACATCTTCGTTCTTTTCGATTTCAAATTTGAGTTCATCGGCTAAATCTTCAATATGAAAGGAGGCTCGTGCGCGAGCTTTATCTTCAGAGATCCAGATGAAATTCTCTACTTCATCATCAAATTCATCAGCAATCTCGCCCACAATTTCTTCAATAATGTCTTCGATAGTAATTAGCCCAGCAGTGCCGCCATATTCATCTACAACGATTGCAAGGTGGATCTGGTCTCGCTGCATCTCGCGAAGTAATTCGGCTGCGTTCTTAATTTCTGGAACAAAGACAGCGGGGCGAATATGTTGTTCAACCTTCTCCACTGTCTCAGCTTCATGGTGATCATGTGATCGCTTTGCTAAATCTTTAATGTAGGCAATACCGATGATGTCGTCGAGGTTTTCCCCCGCAACCGGAATTCTGGAATACCCAGAGCGCAGTGCAAGTGATAGAGCTTGGCGCAAAGTCTTATCTCGCTCTATCCAAACCATTTCGGTGCGCGGAACCATCAACTCACGTGCAAGTGTGTCTCCGAGTTCGAAGACAGAATTGATCATCTCGTGCTCGTCAGCATCAACTAGTCCGCGCTCTTGAGCCTGATCAACAAAAGCACGCATCTGCCGTTCGTTGGTCATTCGCCCAGAACCAAATGGTTTACCTGGAGTTAATAAGTTGCCAATTCCTATTAAGAATTTAGCTATCGCATCTAGCGGATTCATCGCTTCTCCCACTTTTTTACGATTGATTCTTGAAGTGCAAACATTATTATCTCTTCATCTTTATCTGCATGGTCATATCCAAGGATGTGCAACAGGCCGTGCACAGCAAGGATTGAAATTTCATGTTCGGTTGAATGGCCGGCAACTTTTGCTTGAGCAGCTGCAACTGTTGGCGCGATGATGATGTCGCCGAGAGTTACTGCCTCTCCTTGTACTTCAGGAAGATCCATGGGAAATGAGAGAACATCTGTTGGTCCTTGTTCGTTCATCCATTCGATATGAAGCGCAGTCATCTCTTCTTCATTTACGAAAGTTACATTGAGAACGCACTCAGGGCTTAACTCCATGTAATCCAGGGCAAAGACAATCAAGGAGTCAACCTCATCTTCCTTGATGGGTACTCCTGAATTGTTAGTTAAATCAGTGCTCATGAATTACGGATGGGACGAATGGATTGTTTCGCCTCATCGAATTGCGCGTATGCCTTAACGATGTCGCCAATCAATCGATGGCGAACAACGTCTTCTGCAGTGAGATCCATAAATTCGATGTCGTCGATATCTTGCAAAATATTGCGAATAATACGAAGACCTGAGCTCGCGCCATTTGGAAGATCGACCTGTGTCACATCTCCTGTTATGACCATTTTCGAACCAAAACCAAGTCGAGTAAGGAACATCTTCATTTGCTCTGGAGTTGTGTTCTGAGCCTCATCGAGAATGATGAATGAATCATTAAGTGTGCGGCCTCGCATATATGCAAGTGGCGCAACTTCGATAACTCCTGATTGCATTAGGCGTGGAATTGTCTCTGCGTCAATCATGTCGTGAAGGGCGTCAAAAAGTGGGCGAAGATATGGATCAATCTTTTCGCTAAGAGTTCCGGGCAAGAATCCAAGGTGCTCGCCTGCTTCAACTGCTGGGCGCGTCAAAATTATTCGATTTACCTTTTTAGCTTGAAGTGCTGCAACGGCTTTTGCCATTGCAAGGTAAGTCTTACCAGTACCCGCTGGACCGATACCAAAAGTAATTGTGTGCTCTTCAATTGCATCTACATAACGCTTCTGATTTGCAGTCTTAGGTCTAATTGTGCGACCGCGATTACTAACGATGTTGAGTGAGAGAACCTCCGCTGGGTGATCCACTGGATCATGTTCGAGCATTGCGATACTGCGGCTCACTGCATCAGCTGTGAGCGCTTGACCCGAACGAATAACAACCATCATCTCTGCAAATAACTTCTCAAGTGCAATGCATTCAATGTGTGGACCGCGAAGAGTTATCTCATTTCCGCGAACAGTTATATTTACTGAAGGAAATGCTGCTTCAACAACGCGTAGATTCGCGTCATTTACACCGACGAGTGAAACCATCGCAATGGCTGTTGGGACAGTGATCAGGGTGCGCTCCATATGAGAGAGATACTACTTTTAACCCGGTGGCCATGCGAGTACACGCCCGCCGATTAAGTGAAGGTGAGCGTGAAAGACGCTCTGGCCAGCGGCTTCTCCGGTGTTAAAGACAGTTCGGTAACCATCAAGGCCGCGCTCTTTGGCAATCTCATCAGCGGCGTTAAAAAGGCTTGCCATGATTGTTCCAGAAATCTTTGCAAGCCCCGCCGCGTTTTCAGTGTGCACAGTTGGAACAAGAAGTACATGAGTTGGAGCTTGCGGGTTTAGATCGTTAAATGCCACGACATTCTCATTTTTAAAAACTATATCGGCAGGTATATCGCCTTCAATTATTTTGCAGAAGATGCAATATGGATTGAGCGCCATAGATTCACCATACCTTCAGCGATGTAGAAACCGCAGATAAGGCTGCAAGACCCGCATGAGCAGAACGCAAAACTGGTCGCCCAAGGTGTGCGACTTTTGCTCCTGCTGCAGCGAAGCGATCAACTTCTTCGTCAGTAAGTCCGCCTTCTGGCCCAATGATGATGAGAACTTTTTTGGCGCCAATTAAAGCAACATCAGAAATCTTTTGAACCGCACTTTCATGGAAAACAATCGCAAGGTCGGCTTTTGCAATTTCATCAACAACGTTCTCGGTGGTTATAGCCCCTGACACAGTTGGAATCCTGTAACGACGAGATTGCTTGCTCGCTTCGCGCGCCGTTACCTGAAGTTTCTCGCTTCCTTTGCCGATTGATCTTGCCGATGCCCACATTACGATGCGATCTACTCCGCCTTCAGTCAGGAGTTCGACTGATTCTTTCGCTCGATCACCCTTTGGAATCCCTTGCACAACGCTAAATTGCGTAGCAAGTGGTTCTTCAAAACCGGTTTCTAAAACCTCAACTTGCATAGATTTCTTAGCAACGCTTAATACGCGAACTCTCGACCATGCGCCTTTGCCATCTGATAGCGCGTAAACATCTTCTATAGATGCACGGAGTACGCGGATGGCATGGAGGGCGTCTTCGTTATTGAAATCATATTTGGCACCCTTTTGCGTTGGAAGGTCATCAACGAAGAAGAGGGTCAGCATTAGCGGCCGAAAGCTTCGCGGAACTTGGAAAAGAACCCTTGCTCATGGCCCTTGATATGTACTTCGCCTGGTTTTTCACCGCGCATCTGGGCAAATTTGCGAAGTAACTCTTCTTCATCTTTCTTTAGTTTGTGTGGGGTTGTTACTTCTACATGCACAATCAAATCTCCGCGGTGGTTAGAGTGAAGGCGGGTCATTCCCTTACCTTTGACTGTAATTGTTGATCCACCTTGAGTCCCTGGCTTAATTTGTACATCCTCTGGTCCATCAAGCGTTTCAATTACAACGCTTGTTCCAAGAGTTGCAGATACAAAGGAAACTTCAATGGCAATATGCAGAGTATTTCCGTCACGAAGAAGTGTTGGGTGATCAGCCTGAACGATTTCGACATAAAGATCACCTGCTGGTCCACCGCCCGCACCAACTTCACCTCTACCCGCCATCTGAATTCGGTTTCCTGATTCAACTCCCGGCGGAATCTTGACGCTTATATTTTGTCGCGCGCGTACTCGCCCATCACCGCTGCATTCGCGACATGGGTTTTTGATAACGCTTCCGTATCCACCACATGTCGAACATGGGCGAGATGTCATCACTTGGCCAATAAAACTTCGTTGTACGTGTTGTGTTTCTCCGCGACCTTTACAAATCTGACACATTTCTGGTCCAGATCCATCAACACATCCGCTGCCCTGACACTTTGTACAAACTACTGCGCTCTCAACTGAAAGATCTCGGTCCGTTCCAAAACATGCTTCGTGTAAATCAATTTCAACTCTAATTAGTGCATCTTGTCCTTGGCGCATACGTGGACGAGGTCCGCGACTTCCGCCACCACCAAAGAATGCATCCATGATGTCGCCAAATCCACCGGGGCCAAATCCTCCACCGAATCCACCAAAGCCGCTGCCACCCATGTCGTATTGCTGGCGCTTTTGCGGATCACTTAATACTTCATATGAAGCGGTAACTTCCTTAAATTTTTCCTGAACTTCTGGATCTGGATTTACATCGGGGTGCAGCTCGCGCGCAATCTTGCGATAAGCCTTTTTAATTTCATCTGCGCTTGCATCACGACTAACACCGAGAGTTTGGTAATGATCAGACATCTTTAGCCGATACTCCCATCAGTGATGTAGCGACCTACATAACGAGCAACGGCAGATACTGCAGACATCGAACCTGCATAATCCATGCGAGTGGGCCCAATAACACCCAGGGCTCCAAGTGGTGCGCTCTCATTTCCGTATCCAACAGTTACGAGAGAAGTTGTACGTAAATTACTTTCATTTTGTTCTTGCCCGATTCGCACCTTTACGGTTTCGTTTGCATCGCCTAGCAAGCGTAGAAGGACTACTTGCTCTTCAAGTGCCTCCAAAACTGGATGGATTGTTGTGCTGAAATCTTCGCGGAATCTGGCAAGGTTTGCAGTTCCAGCAAGCACAACTTTCTCTTCTGGACGTTCCATCGCCATTTCAATAAGCGTTGAGATAACAATTGCAACATCTTTACGTTCGCGAGTTGAATGGCTCTCCATAATTCCAGAGATGCGATCAGCTACATCCGGCAAGCGTTGACCGGAAATTGCATTATTAATCTGTGTGCGAAGGCTGGAGATAAAGGCTTCCGGTAGATCGCCAGTCATTTCAAGCACGCGCTGTTCTACACGCCCTGAATCGGTAATCAAAATCATCATGATGCGAGCCGGAGTAAGTGCAACCAATTCAACGTGGCGCACGCGTGACTTCACCATAGACGGATATTGCACAACTGCAACTTGCTTAGTGACATCTGCCAATAAACGCACTGTGCGCATTACGACATCGTCGAGATCAAGTGCGCCCTCTAAGAAAGTCTCGATTGCGCGGCGTTCAGCAGTAGAAAGTGGTTTTACCGTCGCCAACTTATCTACGAATACTCGATAGCCCAGATCCGTTGGGATTCGACCGGCACTTGTATGCGGATGAGTGATGAGACCTTCTTCTTCAAGAACGGCCATCTCATTTCGAATCGTCGCTGGAGAAATACCTAGCGCGCTCTTATCGGCAATTGCCTTAGAGCCAACAGGTTCTTGCGTGGCAACGTATTCATCAACGATTGCACGCAAAATCTCTAGACGACGAGTTGATTGCATAAATTAATTAAAGGCAAGTGCCAGCGAAATTAGAGTGAGTAGGAAAAATGCAGGAAAGGCGGTCTTCATCTTTGATGCGCGAAAATGCGCGCCAATTGCTCCAGCCATGATTAGCCAGAGGCCAAGGAGTGGAAAGAATGCAAACCAATTCCACTTAAGGCCAACAATTAGACCAAGCGCACCGAGAGTTTCTAAAACTCCAACAAACCTTGCAAATCCATCAGGAACATTTACATCACGGGTACCTGATAGCCCTTTTGCATTACCACTGGCCTTAGAAAGTCCAGAGATAACAAAGATGAGAGCTAGGAAGACGATGATTCCTTGAGTTTTAGTATCCATGGCTAAATCCTACTTCACCTATTTGCTAAGCGCCTCGCGGACGATTCGGTCGGCTATCAGGCGCCCGGTAACAGAAAGGCAGATTCGGCCGCCAGTTTTGCTTACATGCCCTGATGATTCATAACTATCAAGGTTATTCAATTGCTCTTGCGATAACGAACTCTGATCAATACCTTCGCGCATTCGAATTGCAAGAAGTAACGCTTCATCCTCTAATTGTTCTGGAGTTAAAACTTCTGATCCGTGCACTACGGATTCACCAGCAAAAAGCTTCTGCTTATACGCACTGGGATGTTTTACATTCCAGAATCTTTTTGAGTTGATGTGCGAATGTGCACCCGGACCGAGGCCCCACCAGTTGGCAGATTTCCAATAAGCAATATTGTGCTTGCATTCGTGTCCGTTAATTGCCCAGTTAGATAGTTCGTACCAGCACAAACCCGCAACTTCACATTCATTTTCTACAAGCAAATACATATCTGCCATCAAATCATCATCTGGCATCGTTAGCTCTCCACGCTTAATGCGTGCAGCAAGCTTCGTACCGTCTTCAACTATGAGGGCGTATGCACTTACATGATCAATATCGAGTGAGAGCGCTTCTTCAACAGTCTCGCGCCAATCTTCGAGCGATTCACCTGGAGTTCCATAAATTAAATCAACGCTAATACTTTTAAATCCGACAGATCTCGCCCAATCAACTGCCTTGCGCACGTTTTCGGGGTTATGTGTGCGATCAAGGGCTGCCAAAACATGTGGCTTTGAAGATTGCATACCGAAGGAGATTCGGTTAAAACCAACAGCGATGTAATCCTGCAACTTCTCTTTTGTTACTGAATCCGGATTTGCTTCAAGAGTTATTTCGCAATCAGCGGTAAGGCCATTTCGTTCTTTGATTGCGTTAATGACGCGCCCTAAATCTTTTGCAGGCAAGAGTGAAGGAGTTCCGCCACCAAAGAAGATTGTGGGCACCTGATCTTGTGGTGCGCTCTCTAACTCTTTAAGTACCGCATCGATGTAATCCTTTGAGACGATTTCAAGTGTTGCGCCATCTTGTAGCTCTGCTGGCGTGTATGTGTTGAAGTCGCAATAACCGCAGCGTTTTACGCAATACGGGATATGTACGTAGAAAGAGAGCACGGTCAATCTTGCTTACGCGCGGCTTTTATCTTTTCGATATCAGCATCAGTTGCAAGGGCAGCCACAAATGCTTCTTGCGGAACCTCTACGCGTCCCACCATCTTCATGCGCTTCTTTCCTTCTTTCTGCTTCTCAAGAAGTTTGCGCTTACGTGAGATATCTCCACCGTAACACTTTGCTAGAACATCCTTACGAATAGCGCGGATATTCTCGCGAGCGATAATGCGTGATCCAATGGCTGCCTGAATAGGAACTTCAAACTGTTGACGCGGAATTAGTTCGCGAAGCTTTCCAGTCATCATCAAGCCATATGCATATGCCTTATCGCGATGAACAATCGCACTAAATGCATCTACTGCTTCGCCCTGCAACAAAATATCAACTTTTACCAAGTTACCTTCTTCATCACCGAGTTCTTCATAATCAAGTGAAGCGTAACCCTTAGTCCGGCTCTTTAGCTGATCAAAGAAGTCAAAGACGATTTCAGCAAGCGGCAATGTGTAACGAATTTCAACGCGATCTTCTGAGATGTAATCCATCCCCTGCATAGTTCCGCGGCGTTCTTGGCAGAGCTCCATGATGGTTCCGATGTATTCAGATGGAGCCAAGATGGTGCACTTAACAATCGGTTCCTTTACATGGTTTATCTTGCCATCAGGAAATTCTGAAGGATTGGTCACAATAAATTCTTTTCCATCTTCCAGGGTTACGCGATAGACCACGTTTGGCGCAGTTGAAATAAGGCTGATGCCAGATTCACGTTCTAAGCGTTCGCGCACGATCTCCATATGAAGCAGACCCAGAAAGCCACAACGGAAACCAAATCCAAGGGCTGCAGAACTTTCTGGTTCGTAAACAAGGGCAGCATCATTTAACTGCAACTTATCTAGCGCATCGCGCAGTAAAAAAAGTCCGGTTTAATTTTTTTCGGCTAGCCTTTTTCTCGCTTTCTGACACAAAGATAATAACTTTTTAGTACTATGCAACACATAATACC
>CAIMUD010000111.1 GCA_903844585.1 uncultured Actinomycetes bacterium
AATTCCCTTTCGGCAAAAGATGCCATGACATCGTCTGCTTCGTAATCATCAACGCCAACTATTGCAATACCAAATGCGTCTAAGATATCCATCAAGATTGGAATCTGTGGAGCCAATAAATCAGGTTCTTCTTCTTCACCCTCTTCATCAATTCGATTCGCCTTGTAATCTGGAAACAATTCAACTCTCCATGAAGGTCGCCAGTCTCCTTCAATGCAGGCCACCAATCGATTGGGTTGATAGGTAGTTATCAAACGAGCACTCATATCTAGATAACCTCGTATGGCATTTACGGGAGTTCCATCAGGGCTCAGAAGAGAATCAGGCATCCCGTAAAATGCCCGGTACCAAAGAGATGCTGAGTCCAATAACATCAAACTCATATATCCCCCAAAAGATAAGTAACCACACCTCGATCAATTAATTTAACAGCTTGTCTGCATTTTTTATTAAGATCCGGAGAAGCATTTGCTATTTGCCCTAGAAGATCAACTAGTTGTTTAGTTGAACGGACAAAATCGCCCACGGACATATCGGACCCCTTGAGTACCTGATTAAGGGAAGATCCATTTGCCCATCGGAAAATCATGTAACAAAAACCAAAATCAGGAGATCTTTGAGTTTTGACACCAACTTCTAATTCAAGCTCCTCTAGTTCTGCCCAAACTCGAGTAATGGAGGCCAAAACTTGCGCAACAGAATCATTAGGAATTTTTGGAGATAAATCCTCCTGGCTACGAGATTCGAAAATCATTGCAGAGGCAACGCTTACCAATTCGGCGGGATTGAGTTCTACGAGCAATTCTCTGCGAATACTTTCCGTCAGCAAAAGGTCAGATTCTGCGTATATTTTTGAAAGAATATGCCCTTGAGGTAGCAATTTTTCGCCTTCAATATAACCCAGCAGGGTTAATACATGACATATTTTGTCAAAAGTTTTCGCGATTACGTGAGTACGGTTCATAACTCGGTTATTTAAACCTTCATTTTCTCGGATCAATCGATCAGATCGTTCGGCAAAGCGAGCGTGAGCTTCACGATCATTACAAGAGTGGCAAGGATGATTTTTCATTGCTTTTCGTAGACCATCAATTTCTGATTCCATATGAATACGTTGTTTGTTATCGAAGGTTTTCTTTCCTCCTCGTTTGCTCAAAAATCCCTCTAACTCCTTTATTCCTCTACGAAAACTGGCATACTCCGTGAAATTTCCTAAATGACAACCTGCTTGATCGAGTAATTCATCAATTGCTATTTGATTGCGTTTCTGCTGTTTTACTAACCCAACAACTGCTCTATCTGCTTGAAATTGGGCAAAAGATGACTCAAGTGAACCTCTTGCTCGTTCACGGCCAAATCGTGAAATTAAATTAACAGCCATGTTATATGTGGGCGAAAACGAAGACCGCAGTGGATACGTACGAGTTGACGCCAAACCTGCAGCCGTTGACGAATCAATACTGGGCGACCATTGGATAACGGCATTACCTTCTATATCGATTCCACGACGACCCGCTCGTCCTGTTAACTGAGTGAACTCCCCCGGAGTAATCGGAACGTGCGCTTCTCCGTTGTACTTAACCAGCTTCTCAAGAACTACAGTTTTTGCTGGCATATTGATTCCAAGAGCTAATGTTTCTGTTGCAAACACCGCTTTAACTAGACCTCGTTGAAACAAATCCTCAACTGCCGATTTGAAACTGGGAAGTAATCCGGCATGATGCGCTGCTATTCCACGTTCAAGAGCGGCAAGCCAATCAGAGTGTCCAAGTATTTCCAAATCCTCTTGGGCTAGATTTTGTGTATATCGATTTGCAGTTTCTAATATTTCTTTACGCTCTTCAGCGTTTGTCAGTCGCAACCCGGCCTGCAAGCATTGCTTTACAGCAGCGTCACACCCGATTCTGGAAAAAATAAATGTAATAGCGGGTAATAACGCCATACGATCAAGTTTTTCTATGATTTCCGCGCGAGATAACTTATTCGAATCATCCACCCATCTAGATGAACGATTACCACGGTGGCGTACTTTGCGCAATGCTTCATTTTCTAACTTGAGAATCTCACCATTGATTTGTCCTGGTTTTGTGAATAGATCAACTAGTTTATTTCCAATGAGAACATGTTGGTATAGAGGAATTGGTCTTACTTCACTAACAATTACATCGATAGTTCCTCGAACTTCACCCAACCATTCACCAAATTCTTCTGCGTTGGAAACAGTGGCCGAGAGTGAAATGACTTGAACGCTCTCCATTAAATGGATAAGAACTTCCTCCCAAACTGCGCCTCTAAACTTGTCTGCCAGATAATGAACCTCGTCCATGACCACTGAACCCAAATTTATTAGCGTGCTTGAACCTTGATACAACATATTTCTCAATACTTCAGTGGTCATTACCAATATAGGAGCCTCGCTATTAATATTGGTATCTCCAGTTAATAAACCAACGTTTTCGCTTCCAAATCGCTCCACAAACTCCTGAAATTTTTGATTTGATAAAGCCTTGATAGGAGTTGTATAAAAACACTTCTTCCCGTGCTGTAGTGCTAGATAAGCTGCGAATTCTCCAACTACAGTTTTACCTGCGCCAGTTGGTGCCGCCACCAAAACTCCATGACCAACTTCGACGCTATTGCATGCTGCAATTTGAAAATCATCAAAGCCAAAATCGAAAGAATCTATAAATTGTTGTGTCAGCGGGTGTGAGGAGCGTTTTTTGGCAGAAGCGAACTTTTCTGCAGGTGCAACTATTTTCTCCATGTTAGCCCAGCATCGGCCACGCACTCAGCACTAATTGGCAGTGCTCCTATTCTTTCACCATCGGCATAAGCAATGGCATCAGAACTAATATGTATCTTTTTTGTTCGATAAATCTCTACTTCCGGATGGTGAATGTGCATACCTGAATATACTTTTGGAAAAACACGAATAAATTCAAGTTTCGAAATTGGATTCAAAACCATCACATCAAATAAACCATCTGAAAGGGATGCATGAGGACAAACCTGCATTCCTCCCCCATAGCTAGAACCATTACCTACTGCAATGAGCATTGCTTGGGTACTTATCGTTCGATCATCTAATTCAATGTCAAAATGTGATGGCTTAAACAACGGTAATTCTAAAGCTATAGCTACATTATATTTCGCAGGACCTTTCGGCCATTTCATCGTATTCGCTTTTTCGTTTACTGTTGAGTCAAAACCCGAAGATAAAACTGCGCCAAACCATTCTCCATCAACTAAGCCTAGATCAATTGGTGTTGGCAACATTGTTGTTACTTGGTCTAGTTGTTGTTCGATCAAATCTCGTGACCAGCCAAGTGCCCGTGCGAAATCATTACCTGTGCCAGCCGGAATGATTGCAAAGGCTACATCTAAAGGCACAACTGCTTGGAGTACCAAATGAGCTAAACCATCTCCCCCAACAGAAATAACTCCGGGAGTATCTGGATTATTTTCCAGAAATTTCTGCAAATCCATCAGAACATTTGCGGCAGATATCCCACTAATTATTTGGTAGTTGAGATCGTGCCTAGAGAAATAGCCTGCGACTTTTTTACCTACTTCTGCACCGGTGCCCTGACCTGCGCTTGGATTTACAACTATTGCCCATCGCAGATCAGGCACGATCATAATTCTTTCTATCGCGTCTCTTATCATTGAATAAACAGAAAAGACCAGCACCTAGATAAAGAAAAATAAGAGGAATAGCTAGTAACGACATCGTTAGCGGATCGGCTGTGGGAGTAAATGCTGCGGTGAACAGTACGATGGAAAAAATCCAAATTCGCCAGGGTTTCAAAATTGTTGATCCTCTGAGAAACCCAATTAAATTCAAACTAATGAGGAATACCGGTAATTCGAAAGCGATTCCGAAGAGCAAAATCACTCTGAGAACAAAATCTAAATAATCGTCGAACTTAATAAGGTTATTGAGTGCATCCGGTGTGAATCCGAAAAGTACCTTTACCGCCGCCGGTAAAACTGAATAACCCAAATACGCTCCAGCGGCAAAAAATGGTGTTGCTGCTATGACGAAAAAGATAGAGTTGCGTTTTTCCTTCTTGTGCAAACCCGGGGCAATAAATGCCCACAATTGAAAAAGCCACACTGGTGCTGCCAGAATTATCCCCGTCAGAAATGCGACTTTCACCTGCAGATTCAGAGGGCCAAGCACTCCGTTTATATATAACGATCCACAGTATTGATTTCCCAATTCTTGCGCTTTGCGTAAATCACACACAGGGCTTGCAAGTTCCACGATAATATCGTTATAAAAATACCAGCCAAGTGCGGCCGCGATAAGAATTGCACATGCGCTTCGAATAATCCTTTTACGTAATTCACGTAGATGATCAAACAGGGGCATGCGACCACCAGTTGAGGTCGGCATATTGTTACTTCTCAGATGACTCGTCGTTATCTGATTTCTTATCGTCTTGCTTCATTTCCTTTATTTCGCTCTTGAAAATTCGTAAACTTTTTCCTAGCGAACGAGCAGAATCAGGTAGGCGTTTTGCACCGAAGAGAACTAAAACAACCAGCAACAAAATAAGGATATGGCTTGGTTCGCGCAAAAACATGATTACTCGCTCTCTGAATGTATGACTATGAGCGCAACTTTATCCCAATAAGGGTCTGAACGCCTAGCCCATTGCCCTAAAGGTATAAATTAAGTGCGTTCTGGGCTCTGTTGGCAATCAGGTTACGAATTTCTAAAGGTTGGGTTACTGCTGCCGTGCCTTGAAAGCTAGATATAGTTCTAACAATCCATTCCGAATTAAAGGCTTTAATTTGCAGTTGATTTCCGGACTGTGCATGCAAGAGATCTTTATTATTGAACGTTTCTGCAATTTTACGCAAATTTGAAAGCACTCTTATGGATACATCAATCCAACTATCATTTGGTTTTTCTTGCCGATTACTGATGTCTAAGAATTTTTGATTTACATCTGCCTCCACAATACGATCCAAACGAAATACCCTAAAATCTTGCGAAAGCTGACAAAAAGAATATACATACTCATGAGTTGCTTCATAAGAAAATGACAAAGGGATAATGTCTCGTATTGAAATTTCATCTCGTGAAAAAGAGTGATAGGAGATCTTCAAACTTTCATTATTTTTCATCGCAGAATAAATCATTTCTCTTAAACTTGCTGAAACCCCTGCCTTCACAACTGTAGGTGCGATGATTTCAGACTTTATCGACAATCTGGA